>NZ_NCVJ01000020.1:0-263920 GCF_002096815.1 Streptococcus mitis | reverse complement strand
CCCGTCTAGCAAACGGGCGCATTCAACCTGACTCTGCCAACTCTCCATGTCAGGGAAGGCTTACTGCCTTACCCTTAATTCTTGATACTACCATTCTAACAGATTTTTGACTTCATGCCTGTACCGTTACTATCATTCACTATCAATTCCGAAAGAATGACATCAAGCTCATTTACCGCCTGTTTCTTCAAACGGTAGTATGTGGGAGAACTCATTCCCCCCATGCTATCACAGATATCATCAACGTACATTTTATTAATATATGTCATCCTCAATACTGTTCTATGTTTTGGATTTTTAAGCCTATTGATCATCCGACCTAATTCAAGCTTTCTGTTAATAACTTCTTTGGTATCTTTCTCAATTTCATCTTTCATCGTGATCAACTGAGCGTACACGTCATCAACTTTTCTAGTTTGACCACCTTGGACTTTGACATCGGACCACTTGGGACTTGAGAGCAAACCAGCCTCAAGTTCTTTGATTTCGTCGATACGACTCTGGATGTCCATGTCAAGGTCTTGTAATTCTTTCAATAGCTCTTTAGCCTTGTTCACTCTCTGTCTCCTTTGTGATATAATAATATTATTGAGATTATAGCTGAGGCAGAGAGTGCCTTGGCTTTTTTTATTACCAAGTTATGTGAATTTTCTTGTTAGAAACATACTCAGAACCGCTGAATAAATCTTTAGAATAGTATAGTTTGTATTCCACTAAAAAACCTGGCCCTAGCAACTGTTTTATTGCTTCTATCGTCTTTGTATCATCTAAGCGACGTTTAATGTATTCATCTCTAACCGATAACACATTAATTAAATGACCTGTATAGCCTTGCTGGGCTGATATTTTATTTTGTGTTCTAGGTCGTATTCCTTAAAATACCTCTCAAACCATTTAGCGTGACTCTCTGAATTTAATCGTTTCACCTCATCAATTAGTGTCATTTCTTTACCTCCAAAAAATTATTTTTTTTAGTAGCTATTGAGTATCCTCATCGTCTTTTCATAGCTTAGATGTACTTTTGCTCTTTCCTCCTCGTATCCGAATACTTTTGGAATTCTGAAGTAAATGATTGTAGTGTTGTCATGGATTTTGACGACTGAAAAAATGTGTTTGAGTAAGTCTTTTCTAAAAACTACGTTAGGAAAAACCACAAGCTCTCGAGCTCCTATTCCTGTTGTAGTCACTTTCTTTATTTTGCTCCCTGTGTACGGATATTTTTTTGGTCTCATTGTTTATCCCCTTCCTTATTCTCTAAAACGGCATCTTTTGTAAAAGTGTCGCCAATTCCATAGTACTTGTACTCCTTGGATGTCACTTTAAATGCTTTTTCAACTGGCTTATTACCTGCATATCCAGAAACGACCAGAATATATCTTCTTTCGGTTCTGGTTGGCACAAGTACCGAACTTTTACCGTTCATAACAGGTATGAACGTTGTGTGAGGTTCATCAATGTATTTATCTACAACTGTCCCACTCGAAATCTGGTGACATGCTACGAGTAAGGATGCAAATAAAATAACACATAAGATTTTAAAATATCTCACTCCTTGCCCTCCAAAAGCTCTGGGTTTTCAAACCTATTTCCAATAATGGCGCTTTCTTTTAGCGTTTTGGGTTCAAATGGACTTATCCTATCTGGATCAGCAGCGTTGATGCACTCGACATAAAAACCTAGTCCGTCGTACACTACACCTAACGTATACCCATTGCTCTTCGATGACTCAATGTATTCATAACTTCCAAATTTTACAACCATTCTAATTCCTTGAATTTCAAGGATGTCCCCTTCGAAGATTTCCTGACTATTCTTGTCAAGAACCCCTGTAGATTGCATTAGTTCAAGGTCATTATTTACAATCCAGTCACCAGCGACTGAATCCTCATCAATAATCCAAATATTGCCACCACCAACCATCACTTCGTCCAGTTGATACATACGGCTTAATGAGCTGCCATCATACGCTCTGAATTTTGTTCTCATAATCTCACCTCATCTCCTACTTTCACTTTGTCGTACTTATCCTTTGAAATCACAAACACCCCATAATCTCTGATAGTCACTGTATACAGCTTGCCATGTCGTCCTTTCTCGACGACCTTACCAAATATATCAGCGCCAGCGTTATCTGCCTTGTAGACGACAATCGGACGCTTTTTCTCCAACTCTGCAATCTTATCCATCTGCCAGATGTTCAATCCAGCAGAGACAAGAATCCATATTGCGATGAATCGTTTCATACTGTGACCTCCTTACTTTTTTGAATTCTTTCGTTTAAAGACTGGATTATGTCTTTCTTTTTCCTTCTGCTTGTGGTAATTATTGTCTTTATCAAAAACAGAGTTTTCATCTCTCATAATTTTTTTCACAACATATGGATTCATTAACTCTTTTTCCTTTTTCTTTGGTTTTACATTTATTTCTAGAAAGAAAGATTGATTTGGAATTTCAAGTGCGAAAGTTGTTGTATTGTTATCAGGAGAGTTTAAAATATTACCAATTTCAAGAATAAGCTCAGTAATACTACTTCCAAGCGTTAATGCCATCACTCCACCTCCTCCATTTTCACCTTATACATTCGATTCCCTCGATACTTGCTTTCGAGCTGAGCCTTGCATTTAGCAGCATCACCCACTTTCTTAAAAAAGTGAGTTTCGTCTACCATGTTGTCAAAATACAATGTTACTGTGTATGACATTTCTTCTCCTATACTTATTAAAAAATATGTTTGTTTAATGAATATTTTTTCTAAGGTTACAGGTTACATCACTTTTTGAAAAACATATTTTATAAAAAACAAGAATGCTGTTATATCAACGTTTATAGCACTTGCTATTTTTACTTATTAAATATTTTATATAAATGATGTAACCTTACTAATAGACACCCCAAAATATCAGTAGTATCAAGGGTTTAGGAGGGTTACATCACTTTTTTTAAATTTTTATCAAAAACAGCACTCAAACCTTTGATATAACTGATTTTTCCTGTGGTTACATCAATGATGTAACCTGATGTAACCGAAACACGATTTTTGACCGTTTTTTGCCTAAAAGGTTACATCATTTTCACTAAGGTTACATCACTTCTGTTTGTATATTTTTTCTAAAATATGCACGTAATGTCTTCCCTTTAACCTTCTTTATTTTATATTCCCAATCCTGATTATTGTCCATAATCAACTTGATTTTCCTAGCAATCTTTTCACCTCTCGCGCTATCAATATCAAAGACATTCTTTAGTATTTGTTTAGCAGACACGCTTGATTGAAGCTTCACACCTTCATATATCAGACCAGACTCATTGCGATAGCTACCATCATTGAAGTAGCACCAGGTATATTGATATTGCTGAGAAACTGAAAAGTCTTCCCACTCTTCCGGGACTAGCATTTCAAGATAATCGTAGACCTGTGATTCTGCCTCATCTTTATAAGTGAAACGCTCCTTATAGACCGCAAGCTCATTTTCGAACTCATCATCAAAGGTAAGCATAAATCCTTTTTTGTAGATGGCAACTGCTTCACCCCAAAGCTGGAGCACATCATTCTCTGTCATATCAAAAGGTTTTACAAACTGCTGGCCTGCATCCACCAGCACAGGCAGAAAGCGCCGCTCGCCAGTCTTATCTCCCAGATACTCAATTTTATTGCTAGTCCTTGCGATCACAAAGTTTTTAGGAAATTTTTCAGCCCTGCGACCGTAGGATCTACGGAAAGAAAGTTCTGTTTTAGTCACAAAGGCTTTGAGTTCGTCAAAAGTAGTCTTTCTGGAAGCAACCATCTCATCATCGTTGACGATCAGTGATTTCAGCATAATCTCATAGTTGTCCTTATCCATAAAATCCTTAGCTGAATCTGTGTACCAATCGACGGCTATTTTTTGCAAGAAAGTGGTCTTTCCAGCCCCCTGGCCACCGACAAGATCCAGTGTGTAGTCAAATTTAACCCATGGATTAAAAACCTTGGAGACTGCCCCAACAAAGAACATGACGGCTATTTTTTGAACGAAAATACTGTCCTCGGCACCTAACCAAGTTTGAAATACCTGGGCAAGTCGTTCTTTATGATCCCATGACTCATAAGCATTTTCCATATATTCTTTAACCGGATTGTAGGTTTTTTCTGCAAAGAACGCTTCGATGCCATCCCTTAATGCTCCAGCCTTGAAAACTGTCTTGAAGTGATTTTCTAAGTAAACGCTCAAATAGGATTCGAAGGCAGAAGGTAGCTGCCCCTTTCTCAACTGGATAGCATCCAGTTTGACATCCTCCACAATTTCATGTTCTCCAGTAAACTCATTGTGCCGGAGAAAATCATTGAGCTTACTGTCACTTTTCATGGCAAGTAGTACATTTCTAGGACTGTCAGCCACAATAGATTCAATTTCAATCTGTTCGCCTTCTTCATTTAAGATTTTTTTCTTTCTGCGTGAAAATTGCTTAATTGAAATATTCGTAACATCACCTATTATGGCCACCCCCCCTCATATGTTTCTTGATCATGGATTCGACAGTCCTACTTAATTCTTTGTGACTAAGAGGTTCTACTGAATTGTTATTGGCTGTTTCTGCTAGTTGCAGTATACAGTTCGGTTCTACTGACCTGCTCAAGAGTCCGCCTACAAATTTTGCAAGTGTATCATTTCTGCTGCCTTCATCGCCGAAGCCTAGGACAACCATTTCAAATAATTCGGTTGTTCTGTTTCGTTTGCCAGCACCTTTGCTGATTTGATAGTAGATATTATCCAGATCGCTACCAGAGTTCTTTTTGTTGTATTCCTTCTTAATGGCCATAACAAGAGATCGACTAGCAGTGACCATAGTGCCACCCTCTTTAGATTTTTCTAAGTCCCAGGCATATTCTCCTTTTGGGGTCTTAGATGGAGCAACTAAAACATAGTTATTTGGATGCGCCTTGATGTCGACGCCAGGTAGAAATCCTATCATTTGAGTCATGGTCACGTCTGGATGCTTAAAGTAAAAGATATGTTTTCCACCACTTGCAGTTCTTGCCTGCAGCGTTGGAGTTATCAAATTCAGATGCTCCCAATTTGCCAAGCTCTCGTATCCGTTATGCTTACCGTGTAAGTCAATATCGATTACGAAGAATTTGTCAGTCCGGACAGCAATGTTGCTATCCGGATACTGAATCCAAAAATCCTCAATTTCTTGCGCAGTCATAGCTGGTTTATCAGCAAATTTGATCATCGGTTGCTTATTTGAAGGACTAATAGGAATAACCGAAAATCCTTTTTTTTTGATAAGCCAAGGCATGTTCTTTCATTCCCATTTAGTAACTCCTTAGAATGGTAAATCGTCGTCTTGAATATCCATCGGGTTGTCATTCCCAAATGTATCATTCGAACTTTGTTGATTACGGCTTTCCAACATTTGGAAATTCTCAGCTACGACTTCTGTCACATAGACACGTTGTCCTTGCTGGTTATCGTAACTACGAGTCTGAATACGGCCTGTAATCCCAACAAGAGAGCCTTTCTTAGCCCAATTAGCAAGATTTTCAGCCTGTTGGCGCCACATAACGACATTGATGAAATCAGCCTCACGTTCGCCATTTTGACTCTTAAATGTACGGTTTACTGCAAGAGTAAAAGTCGCAACTGCTACATTTGATGGGGTATAACGTAACTCAGCGTCACGTGTCATACGCCCTACAAGTACAACATTGTTAATCATTATTTTATTACCTCCAAAATTCTACTGAACGTACTCTCATGAAATGAGTATAATCCAGGGTTATTTCTCTTCAAAGGCTTGATAATTTTAGTAACAATTTCTTTTAAGGACATATCTGAAATTTCAAGCCAAAAGAAATCGTTCTTAGTGTAGTTGTAAACACAATCAATTTCTCCGTGCTTATAACATACACCCCAAATCTCACCTTGATGCTGATAAACTAGGATCTTATCATAATAATCAATCTGTAATTCAATCGGACGTTTGCGCCCCAGTTCCGTATATCCCATTACTCAATACCTCTTGCTTTCTTGGCATCTGCTATAATCTTCTGAGCTTCCTTCAATCGATCAGCTGGAATGCTTTCAGGTTTGTCAACACCCATTTTATCGATGAACCATTTTCCAATTGTTGCAGCAGGACTCCCTGTAGCCTCAGCCATATTTTTGAGTTCTGTCCGAATGGCTTTAGCCTGTGCTCCTGTAATTGTTTTGGCTCCGTTACTTTTAGCTGGAGCATTAGCCGGTTGCTTTTGCTGGCTATTTGTTTTTTGAGCTGGTTTTTGCGACGTACGGCCTGCTTGGCTATTCTGATTATGATATTCATCCGTATCAGGATCCTTGTTGTCATCAATCATAAAGAGTCCGTTTAGCGCGTACTTACGTGCATAGCTGGATGCAGCACCTGTAACTTGACTACCATCCATCCCTTTTTTGCTATCATCTTCTCTAGCATAGGCTGTAGTCCCAATAGTTTCACCAACCGCATAAAGAGTCGCAGTTGCTTCAACATAGTACCTGTCACCGATTTGTACAATTCCATCTTGTAAAATCAATACCGCATCATGTTCCTTCAGTATTGGCTTCAGCGCTTCTAAGATGTCCTCTGCGCTTCGATAGCTGTACTTCCCAAAACTGTTATACTGTCCTTTGGGAGCAACTAAACTCTGCTGGATGCTCTGTAAAGTGACAAAGATTGGGGATTGTTGTTTTGTTACCATACAGTTCCCCTTTATAAACTTCTCAATAGATCAAACAAATCAGGCTTAGTATTTTGACGCTCGATTTTTTGAACATCGCCACCATTTGGATAAGTTAGATCAAATGTAGCCTTAACCCGAATAATCTCCATTCCGTGTACTTTAGCCAATGCTTTTAGCGCTGTTTTCTGTTCAAGATAACAATCATATGGCATTGTAAGAGCACCTCGAATATCATCCACAAAACCGGCCTGAGTAGCTAATGAAGAACGCTTGTTCTTGAGTTCATTTAAAAAATGTCCGCTTTGTTTGTCACGCATTACAATATAATCACTTGAAAGTTTCATTTTGATTCTCCTTAAATTTGATAATCTTCTGGGTATTTTGGAGCAAGAGGTCTGTAATTAGATTCTGCTTTCTTTCCACATTTCTCACATTCCATATTTGGGACCACGTTATTATGAAAGTTTGCGTCATCATATCCGCTATTAATTTTCATGAAGCCACAATGTTCACATTCATATTCTGCTGTGAATTCTCTTCGGTATTGACTGATAATTTTTTTAATTCGCATTCGATTCTCCTTAGAAATAAAATTCAATGACACGCACGTCATGTTGTTGACGGCTGCCTGTTACTCGCCATAAAAGTTGGCGATAATCGTCATAATCACCGTCAGACGGACTGACAGGATCTAAAATTACAATAGTCTTAAATTTATGTTGTAGACCATCCACACCCACACCCAACACCTGGCTCGTGGCTACAACGTTTGTCTGTTCAAGAGAGTCCTTCTTATCTCCTGTCCAAATACCAATTTCTGGATGACGTTCTCGAATGACCTCTACAATCTGCTTAGATTTGCTGACTATCAACATTTCTGTCTTACTAGCCAGCAGAAGATCCAATTGAAGTAGCATTGGAGTATCTGCATTAACAGCCTTCAACTTTGGGAAGTCAACCTCAAATCCTGTCTGGATTAAATATCGTTCAAAAGTCTTTCGACCAAATGTTTGTTTGGCCATGGCATATTTACCATTTTTCCCAACGATGTTCAATTTTCTAAATTGATCTAATTCCTCCGGATTTGCTGTTAGACACCAGATAGGTTCAAAGACAACTTCAAATCCGTTGTTTTCTTCGGCCTCCTCAATATCTTCTACTTCTTCCCAGCGGAAGAAGTTGGGCAGATTACTTACATAGTTTTCATAATCTCGAAAGTCATCCCATTCTTGCTTAGAATAGCTGAATTTGGAATACTTCATCTTGCCGTGGGCTAGTTGCCAGTTTTCCCTTTGATTAGGATCAGCCATACCAAAAAATGTTTTTTCTAGAGGGTAAAAATTTTGCCCCTTCTTCCTGATCGGGGTTGCAGATAGTCCAACTGTATAGCCACGTTTGACCTTGCGATAAGCCTTCACGTTGGCATCACTAGACATGTTCTGCCACTCGTCAATAATGAACACATCGCACTCAATAGACTCACCGCTTGCAAGTCTGTTCTGCAATCTGCGGTCCGTCATGGTTTCTAATTCAAAATCAGTATTATAGCCTAAATTTTTATAGGTACTACTCCAGCCATCCAGAATGGCCAACCGATTATTGATTACTAGGACTTTTTTAGCCCCCTTGTGCTTCGCTATTTCAAAAGCACAGATTGTTTTACCACGTCCACCGTATGCCTCAAGGAAAATCCCAGGACAATTACGGTCACTTCTTTTGACTGCTTCAGCTTGCCATTTGCGTAATTCGATTGCCAATGTCCACAATCACCTCCTCAATATCGTTCCTCTGGGCATAAAATAGCCCGAGCCTTGCAGCTGCCCTCACATCGTTGTGATGACTCTTGTCAAAGGTCCACAGCCCTAAAGCTTTTAATAAGTCGTTGGGTATATCTGTCTGATAGCCAGCATTTCGTTGCAGAACCAAATTCGGATAGCATAGCTCAATGGCTGCGATAGTTTCTACAACTGAGTTATCCCTGGAATAATCATTGTCCCTAACTTCGAATTTTTCAACGACCACTATATCAAACTCAAGACTGCGACCAATCTCTTTAAACCAGGCTTTGAAGTTTTGAGCGCCATAAGGGACTACCCAATAATCGACCAGTTTCGCATTATCCAAGAGTACAATTCCTGTTGTACTAGTTTCGATTTTATTACTACTTGGATCAATAGCTAAAATCTTCATCAAACACCAACTTTCTCTGTTAGCACTCCTGGATAAAGGGCCGTGTTAAACCAATTTTGTTTATTCACTTTTGCAAAAGCAAATAGCGATTTAACTTCTTTTGCTTGCTTCTCAAATTTTCGAATATCTTCCTCCGATTCAAAGATAGGTTTTTCCTTATATTTAGCGACTGTGACAAGCTTGTATTCCGGAGTGAATACTGGCTTTTCATTTCCCTGATCAAGATTTGCTTCATCCACTTTCACAAAACGAATCGCAACATCGAATAGAAAACCTTCAGTAACAAGTACTTCAATTGATTCCGGTCCAATCACAACTGCTAGTGAATCTGTTACTCGTGTTTTATTCATCAATTTCATTACTTAATCACCAACTTTTCCGTTCTAATGAGCTCGGCTCCTTTGACTTTCTTGCCAGATTTAAGCAACTCTTTGAGTGTTTTTTTGTCCGGCGCAAGCGTCACTTTTTTTGTAAAATATTTTTTCGGAAGGTCGTCTTCGTTGACCTTAACTGATTCTGGATTCTTAGCAATTTTTATAGTAAGAGCACCGCTCTTAACTTCGGTTTGCCCCGTGACATTCATAGCTGTCATAATGTTGTCCTTGACATAATCCAGCTTTTTCTGTGCCGCCTGTTTCTTCGCTTTGAAGCTCTCTTCCTCAGCCTTGTACATGGCCACGTCGGCTTCTAGATTCTTGATAACATGGGCATACCCTTCTGCTTTCTGTTCGAATTGTTCTTGCCAATCGATAGCCTCAAGCGTGTCCGTTTTTGTTTCGTCATCAATATCCATTTGATAAATTGTCAGAAACTGACCTGTCAGTTCGTATAAACTAGCCATTTTTTTCTACCTCTCTGATTTTGTTTGTAAGTTTTGTTAGTCCAATACCAGATTTAGTCAAATCAGCGTTGGACGTAAATAGATGATTTTGATTCATTCTAGCGATTTCATTTTTAGATAAACATGCCAGGTTTGAAATATCATAGTTTGTTTTATCGCCGTCCAGAAAAACGATTGAGTACCCTTTTGGTATCGGCCCGTGATGTTCTTCCCACACTTTACGATGTTTCAAAACCCATTGATTAGGTTCTCCAATCTTTTCTTTCGGATAACCATCTGTTGTGTAGTTGATAGTGCCGACAGGTACATAATTGGGAGGTCTATTACCTTTTTTGAAGTAACCACTATTGGGTGGCCGATTCGGGTACTTCTTCCCCTTATTGTGAGGAGTCTGACCTTTCTCGAATCTTCCCGTCAAACCACTATGTAGATTATTATTTCTCCGATAACTCTTAATCTGTTTCTCAGTTAGTGATAAGCCAAATTTTTGGTTCATTTCATTTGCGACATCACGAGAAATCTTATTTTTTTGGATCGATACAAGATAGTCGTGTTGCTCCTTAGTCAGCAATCTGCCTTGATAGGCTTCGCCAACAAGCAAGCCTAAACGTTTACGAACACCGCCGATTTGAGTCTTGTTGTAATTCGTCCCAAATTTCTCATTTAGTAATCTGGTTACTTCAGGAGTTAGTCGACCAGGGCATATTTCATGCATATACTCCGTGTACTCATCCTTCCAGCAAAGCGATCGGGGCATTGACTTCACCTACCTTGTCTTTGAATTTTTTAGCATCTAGCGCCAACTGGCCAGCTTGAAGGATTTGGCCAGAGATAGCGACCATCTGTTTTGATCGTTGGAGTTCCGTCTTTAATTCATCAGCAGTAAGATCCCTATCATCCAATGTTTCTAGTTGGGCGAAAAGAGTATTGGTTAAATCTGTCAATTTATTTCGAACCATTTACTTCGTCACCTCTTTCATCAGTTTATTTGCTTCTTTGATTAGCAAACGCATAACGTTGCTATCCGTTTCTTTTTCTGCTGCTCTTGTCAGCATATCCACCCACTCACGTCTGTTGTCATTCTTCCAATCAACCAACTCAGTGAGTGCCTGTGTATGGTTATAGTAAGGCGAGTAGTCGTATGACTTATCTTCCAAGCGAATGCATCTGCCTGCCTTGATGTCTTTGGCCAAGTTCGCCCTCACATTACTATTTGTTGTACCGACAACCTCAGCCACTTCATCACATGAGGCAGTAGGGTGCTCTCTATAATATTCCCTGATTCGTTCCGCTTGAGTCATGTTTTTCTCTCCTTACACGTTCATATTCACGTTTGAACTTGCATCTTCAACCAATGCTTTTAAATCATTTTGATATTTATCAATTAGTTGTCTGTTGTTGTTTACAAAATTTGCAACAACTTGTCCAAGAAATTCTTGAGTTGGAATTCCCTTAATATCGGCTAGTAATTTTACAAATTCTTTCTGTTCCTCAGTTACTTCTGCTCTGAGAAACGACTTCCCTTTATGGTGTAAATCCATCAGTCATACGCCCTTCCTTTAAATTCATTTTTGATTTCCACGCTCTCACATTTTACACATTCAAGAGGTGGATAGTTATCATACCAATCAAACTCACGTCCACAATCTGCGCACGTGCATTTCCATAAATACATCATTTCCTCCGTAATTTCAGTTGGAAATTCTCTGCTTCTAATCTCTTTCTTAAAGATTGTTCCTTTTTCAATTGCTTCTTGAGATCATCTATTTCATGCTGCATATGCGCCATCATTTCTAGGTCACGCATCTTCTCTCTGCGCTTACAAGTGGATAAATCCCACGCTTGTCTATCCCATACGATTTGCATACCGTACTCTCCGTGGCTCTGGTAACGCTAGAGGTTCTGGTCGTAAACCTACAGGCGGTTCGTTGTCGTAGGTAAAGCCAGGAAATGGACGACGGATATTCTTGCGAATCTCTTGCCATTTGTCCTCTCTACCACGTTCGAATGCATGGTTATACCCTTGGATAATCATAGACGCAAATTCTTGCTCTTCTCGTCTTTCTTCTTCCTTGCGTTGTTCCTGTAATTTGATATGACGACAAGCTCCTGCAAATCCAATCAGCAAGCCTCCAACGCCCATTAATTGATTTAAAATCGGTGGTTCAAACATTTTTAGCTCCTCTAAATCTTTAATTTTTTCTCTTTTTCCAACCAGTTTTTGATTGTTGTTAATAGGTTCATCCTACCGACCTCATTTTCTTGCTTTTTACCATTTCTTTTTTCCAAGCTTGAGTCCCACGATATTGCAGATATTCGTCAAAGCCTTTGATTGTGACAAGCTGGCCATCATTCCTAAGATGCTTCTGTTGGCTAGGCAACTTCTTCATCTCACGTCTCATGTCTCCTGCTTGTCGCTTTGAGCATCCAAAGATGTGTTCTAATTCTTCATCGTTGGCTGAAACCTTCTCGATGATTACATCTTTAATTCTTACAATTTCAACTGCTTCCATTTTTGCTCCTTTCTGTGATATAATTAAATTGAAAATTTTAGTAAGCGCCTGACTTTCGTTAGGTGCTTTTTGTTATAATTGACTTATCAACTTAGAATGGAGATAAATCATGACTTTTAAAGAATATTTACTTAAAGCAAGCAAACGCGACATCTACGATGATGGTAAAGATTTTGATTTTGAAACCATCTTTGCTAGAGAAATATTACGCTATGCACACGATTCCGAACTGGAAACCAAAACAGGTTTCTTTCGTCATCTTGAAATCATGAATGCTGATTCGTGGTTTGTTGAACTCGCTCGCTCAATTTATCAAGATTTTGAGAAATCAATTTCAGGTTCTCACTAATCGAGCGTGACTTTTTTTGATATGGCAATCTCAGAAATTTACCACCAGAGGTGACTACCTTAATGATTTTTTCGAGGTGGTCTTTTTCTTTTTCAAGAGCATCAATAAATTCTTCCATAGACTCTCCTTGCTAAGCTTCCTCAAATTTTTCCCACGACTCATTGATTCGCAACTTCTTGTTAATGCGAAGTTTCAAGTCATCGCTCCCTTTTCCATCTTTCAGCAACTGCGTGATAGCTGATGGACTAACACCTACAACAATGGCCAAGTCCGTCTGTGACCATCCACGTTGTTCAATTCGCTCTTTTACAAGCTCAATCCATTTAAGATGTTGTTGGCTCATATATTTCTCCTTTCTGCTATAATAGTTTTAAAAAATAATTATGAGGTAGAACAATGAAGCTGAACCCTGACTGCATTCGTGACCTATTGCTTGATATCGAAGCAAAATCTACATTTGACAATGTTGTATTTTACAGCGAAGAAAAGGACGAACCTTTGTTTGATAAATATGGAGTAGATACGATTTTTTTATCATATTCGTCAAGCAGATTACGCAGGATTTTTTATCGGAGATGTATCTTACACGTTTGACTTATCCGCGATTATTATCGACTTGTCTCCAAAAGCACACGAGTTTCTAGCTAATATTAGACAAGATACAAATTGGAACAAGACTAAGAGTATAGCTTCAAAAGCAGGCTCATTTTCATTGAATGTTTTAAAAGACATCTCTGTAGAAGTCATTTCAAAAGTTATTTCAGACCAACTTAACAAGTAAAGTGATTTTTAATTCAGAAAATTTTGCTCTTGCTTCTAGTTTTTTCAATTCATAACTTTTGACCCCTGTTAATTCCTTGGAGTCCAAAATCAATTTATTGCCACGGAAGGACAAACTGCTTAATCGTGACCTTCCTGTGTTTCTTTTAGTAACATACGGCCAATGTTTCGGTCTTGGCATTTGCTATTCCTCCTCTCTATCTAATCTATAAGTTAAAGAGTTAGTAAATTATTTTATAAAACACTTGACAACTTTTACACCATAGTGTAAAATGAAAGCATAATTAAAAACCTTGATAAAACCTTGTATCTATCAATTTTCTTGCTCGCCAAAGCTATTTATTTTTAGATAAGTTTTAACTCAGTTTTTTACTAACTCATTAACTTACAAAAACTATTTTACACTTTAGTATTATTTTTGTCAATAGAAAATAACACTTTTTTATAAAATATTTTTTGTCATGTCTTAGAAAAGGTAATATGACAATGTTTTCCACACTTGAAAAGATTAAGGAACTTGCCCAAAAACAAGGAATAAGTCTTCAAAAAGTTGCCGAAGATTTAGGCTATAGTATAAATTACCTCTATACTTTAAAAGAAAAGACTCCTAAATCTGACCGCCTACAAGAAATAGCAGACTACTTCAACGTATCCACAGACTACCTGCTCGGACGAACGGATAATCCGTCTATTGCAAAGGATGATACAATCGCAGGATACACGTCTGACGACCTCCGAAAGATGGCAGAGAATGCCAAGACCTTCGATGGCAAGCCACTTACAGAGGAAGATATCGATGCCATCCAGAACATTATTGAGATTTATTTGAGAGGTAGATAGGATATGATTACGCAAGAACAGGTAGATTTTTTTAACATCCTTTTTGAAAAAGTTCAATATCAGCTACCTTCAGTAGACAGCGCAAAGGACTATTGGTTCGTAAGAGCTCAGAAAGGATTATTTTATAAAAGTTTCCTCACCGGCGGCTATATCGCCATCGGATGGAACTACATCACCTTAGAAGACCTAGAACGACTCGATGAAGATTCTATAAAGGGAAAGATAAAAGAATTTGATAAAAGTATAGAAAAACCTGGCTCTGCCTATAGTCAAATGATGAAGTTTGCTTACGGTTTAAATGTCGGAGATGTCGTTATCGTCCCTTCAGAATCTCCAAATGATTTCCTTATTGGTGAGGTGACTAGTAGGCCCTACACAGAAAGCGATGCGAATATAGAAGCAGCCTCCAACGTTTGTCCCTTTAACAAAAGAATAAAAGTCCACTGGCTAGGAATTATTCCAAACAGAGATATTGATCCACAATTATATAAACTAGTGTACTCTGGTCACACAATCACAGATGCAAATCCCTATAAAAAATTCATCAACCGTGGTTTGTATGATACCTACATCGACCACGATCACATGAGTCTCACTTTTAAAGTCCAGGAAGAAAATAATATCGACGCTTTTGGATACTCAGCTTTCCTACATACCGTCTTGCAAATGGCAGATATCGTAAAAAAATCAAGTGGAATGGAAGATGAAAAAGTTGTCCTGAGAACCAATGTGCAATCAACAGGGCCTATCGAATTGCTTGGAAATCCAGCAGTACTTATCCCAGTCCTAACATTTATTACCATATTCGCAGGCGGAGCAGCATTCAAAAATCTCATCAAGCGTAATGGAGCTGATGTTGAAATCGACTTTAAAGGTAACGTTTTTAAGGCCCGACTTAACAGTGATGGTGACGAAGCTATCAAAAAAGCCCAAGCAAATAAAATAAATGCTGAGGCTCTTGCGTTATTAGTGGATAAAGGAATGAGTCCGGAGTTCGAAGGTGCTACATCTCAACTAGATATTAAAGCTCCAGAAGTAGCAACTAAGATTCTTCGAGATGAACTACTCGAATCTCCAGAAAAAGTCGAAGAATAATTTCAGAAATAATGAAACTGAGTAAAACGATGATTGGAAGTGTTAGGATTTGTCTTAGAAAAAAGTAACAAATCAAAAAAACAAATGCTGAAACTTGAAACAGTACAGCTAAATGTGCATAGAGTTTCAACTTCATTTTAATCACTTCCTTTCAATTCTATTTTACTCTAGTTCATGAGATAAAACAACTAATTTAAAAAAATATTTGAAGGATGATAGCCTATGACTATTGAAGAGCTAGTGGACTCGCACGGTGTCACTCTCGCTTACTTTGATAATGACCTCTGGCAAAGACCAGGAGTTTACATCAAAGAAATCAGTATTATCTTTATAAACCGTGAGCTGTCAGAGAACGCAAAAAAACGGGTCATATACCACGAATTAGGACATCTAGAACATTCTACTGCACTATATAAAAATAACCACACCAGATGCGAGAATGAGGCTAATAGGCACATGATTCATAAATTGTTAGAAGAAGAACTCTCACTATCAGATGACCATCAATCATTCAACTATCTTCATTTCATGCAAAAACATGAGCTTAGAACAGTCGCAGACGAATTGATGGTCATTGACGAATATTATGAATTGATAGGATAGTTCATCAGAATAACTATAAAAATAAAAAAACCCCACACTCAAATTTTGGTCGAGGAGAGTGTGAGGATTAGGTAGTATAGTAAAAGGCATTAAAAAGCCCTTTTTACTATACCCATTTTAACAAAAAAGTGAGGTAAAATCAATGTGGATGGAAGAATTGCCAAATGGCAAATATAAATTTTTTGAGCGCTACAAAGATCCATATACTGAGAAATTAAAAAAAGTCTCAGTCACGATGGAGAAGAAAACTCCCCAGGCAAGAAATCAAGCTGCTATCTTGCTGCAGGAAAAGATAAATAAAAAACTCAGCACAAAACAGGTAGAAAGCATTACATTTGAAGAAATCTATAACCTTTTCTATAAATCATGGGCGCAAACAGTAAAAGCATCTACAAAACACAATTATACTTTTGTTGATGCAACTATGAAAAAAGAAATACCATCTGACACTTTACTAGCTAATATCGATAGACGATATATCCAGAGCAAGATTGAAAATATTATTGATAGCAATGGCTATCATACAGCTTATAGAGTACGCAGCAGACTCAAAAGCGTCTTCGATTATGCAGTTCAATACTCCTATATCGGAAATAACGAGGTTAATTACACGGTTATTCCTAAAAAGCCGGAAACTTTAGAAGATATTGAAAAAAAGCGCAACAAGTTTTTGACTATGCAAGAAATCAAAACATTAATAGACGCACTAAACAATCAACCATATCAACAAAAATATGCCGATATGGTAACGGTTCTTGCTCTTACTGGTATGAGATATGGAGAGTTGACCGCATTACAACTCAAAAATATAGACTTCCAAAATAAAAAAATTGAGATTACAGGTAATTTTGATTCAGTAAACAAAATAAAAACATTGCCAAAAACCGCAAAATCTATTAGAACAATATTGGTATCAGATGCGGTTATAGAGGCCATACAACGTCAAGTGATCCGCCTCACTGAACGCTATCAGCCGCTAAAAGATGATGATTATATCTTTTGCTTAGAAGTCTGGAATAGCCCAATAACATTAGCATCTTTTATTCAAGCTATAAAAAAATACGGTGCGAAAGCTGGAATAGAAAAAAATTTATCTAGTCATATTTTCAGACATTCTCACATCTCGTTTTTAGCAGAGTCTGGATTACCTATCAAATCAATAATGGATCGTGTTGGTCACTCAAACGCAAAAATGACTTTAGAAATATACTCCCACACTACACAAGATATGGAGGGTAAACTCGTAGAAACGTTAGATAGTATTTTTTAATTTTGCCCCTTTCCTGCCCCTTTCGTTCGCACAAAATAACAATAACCCTTGAAAATCCAGTATTTCCAAGGGTTATATTTTTGTCATTAGAATCCGTCTACGTTCGTATAAATCTTTTGTACGTCTTCGTCGTCTTCAAGAACGCTGTAAAGTTTTTCAAATGTTTCAAGGTCATCGCCTGACAATTCCACTTCTGACTGAGGAATCATTTCCAATTCTGTCACTTGGAATTCTTCAATACCAGACTCACGGAGGGCAACGATAGCCTTGTGAAGGTCTGTTGGAGCTGTGTAAACAGTGATTGTTCCTTCTTCTGCCTCTACATCGTCCACATCCACATCTGCTTCTAGCAATTGCTCAAAGACCGCGTCCGCATCTTCACCTGCAAATACGATAACACCCTTGTTGTCAAAGAGGTAAGAAACAGAACCTGAAGCGCCCATGTTTCCGCCGTTTTTACCAAAAGCTGCACGGACATTAGCTGCTGTACGGTTGACGTTTGAAGTCAAAGTATCAACGATCAGCATAGAACCATTTGGTCCAAAACCTTCGTAACGTCCTTCTGTAAAGGTTTCGTCTGTGTTTCCTTTTGCTTTATCAATCGCTTTATCGATAACGTGTTTTGGCACTTGTGCTTGTTTGGCACGGTCGATAACGAATTTCAAGGCAGTGTTTGATTCTGGGTCTGGATCACCTTTTTTAGCTGCTACATAGATTTCTACACCAAATTTTGCATATACTTTAGAGTTAGCTCCATCTTTAGCCGTTTTCTTGGCTACGATATTGGCCCATTTACGTCCCATTAGGAATCTCCTTTTTTCACATTTTAATCTTTCTTATTATAACACAAGTTTTTTCGATTTTCACTAGAGGAAACGGATTTTATTTAGCAAATCGAGCTATGATGACACTTTTGTTGCCAAGATGGCCTTGCCTTCTTTTATCAAAGGATGACGGAAGAGTGAGAAGTACAGTTGAATGGTCATAGCAACCCAGATAAGGGGTTCACAAAGGATAACACCCCTATAGCCCGCCCAAGGAATAATCAAGACCACAAAAGCGATTTTTCCGATTAGTTCAATAAAGCTGGAAACCAGAGGAAGGACCTTTTGCCCCAAGCCCTGCAAGCAATTGCGATAAATCAACAAGAGACTCAAAATAGGATAAAAGGCTGAGCTGATTTGCAAGTAGAGACTACCATTTTCTACCAAGTAGCCATCCGTTGAACTGGCCAAGAAGGAAACCAAGGCAGGACTGGCAAAAAAGAGGAAGGCACAAACAAACACTGCCCAGGACATACTTAGACGACTGCCGATTCGAAGGCCTTGAACAATGCGGTCTGGTCGCTTGGCACCAAGATTCTGAGAAGCAAAGGTCGTCATTGACGCAGAAATAGCAGTCATAGGAAGAAGGGCGAAGGCCATAATGCGTCGAGCCGCCGTCTGGGCACTAATAATCACGGCACCAAAGGTATTAACAGAAGACTGTAAAATCACACTACCGATGGACACAATCGAACTCATCAAACCCATAGCCAAACCTTGCTCCAAGAGATCGGCGTATAAGGCCTTGTCCCATTTGAAATGCTTGAGTTGAGGCAAAAGTTCTGGCACACTCTTACGGATATAATAAAAGCAGAGAACAACTGATAAGCCTTGCGAAATGATGGTAGCAAGGCCCGCAGATTGAACTCCCAGATGCAGTTGCGTAATAAAATAGAGATCCAGAGCTACATTGACCAAGGCAGAAAAAATCAGAAAACCAAGGGCTGCTAGACTGTCCCCAATAGACCGCAACAAACCTGCAAAGAGGTTATAGGCAAAGCTGACACCAACACAAGTCACAATCATAGAAATATATTGATAGGACTGGGGGAGGATTTCAGCAGGAGTATCTAGGTATTGCAAGAGAGGATACAAACCAAGAAAGCCCAGTAGCATCACTACAACACTCAAAATTGCACCTAAAATCCAGGTGGCCGCTACCGCTTCCTTGATTTTAGTAAAATTCCGAGCCCCATAATAGCGGGCAATGACAATCCCCATACCATTTCCGACACCAAGTGTAAAGCCTATAATCAGATCAAAAATGGCAGTTGTCGCCCCTACTGCAGCCAAGGAATCTTGACCAAGGAAACGCCCAACAATCAAGACATCAGCAGTGTTATAGAGCTGTTGAAAAATATTGGATAGCAAGATCGGAAAAGCGAAGCTTAAGAGCGAGGGAAGAATCGGACCATGAATCAGGTCCACTGTTCGTTTTTTATTCATAAGGCTATTATATCAGCTTTATAGAGGAGCGACAAGAAACAGCAAACTATAGGCAATCTGAAATATTTAACAAATAATCGAAAAAGCAGTGGATTCCTCCACTACTTTGACAGCTTATTCTTCAATTTCGATTTCAAGCTCATCGCCTAGGTCAAGAGTTACTTCTTCATTCACAGAATCTGCTTGAACTGCTTCATCTTTTTTGCTTTCAGCAGCTTCTTCTCCATCAATCAAACCAAATTGAACACGGACTTGATGGTCAATCTCATCAAAGACTTCTGGGTTTTCTGCCAAGTATTTCTTAGCATTTTCAGAACCTTGCCCGATTTTCTCATCCTTGTAAGAGTACCAAGCTCCTGCTTTTTTGATGATATCCAAATCGCTTGCGATCTTCAAAAGCTCACCAGTCTTAGAAATCCCTTCTCCGTACATGATTTCAACGAAGGCTTCCTTAAATGGTGGAGCCACCTTGTTTTTCACGACCTTGATCTTAGTTTCTTTACCGACATTGGTGTCTTTTTGGTCACCAGTTCCCTTGATTTGTGTGCTTCCACGAACATCCAAACGGACTGATGCGTAGAATTTCAGAGCACGTCCACCAGGAGTTGTTTCTGGATTTCCAAACATAACCCCAACTTTTTCACGCAATTGGTTGATAAAGATGGCAATTGTTTTGGTTTTATTGATAGAAGCACCAAGTTTACGCATAGCCTGGCTCATCATACGAGCCTGCAAACCAACGTGGCTGTCTCCGATATCTCCATCAATTTCCGCACGAGGGACAAGAGCCGCAACGGAGTCAACTACGACAAGGTCCACAGCACCTGAGTCAATCAATTTTCCTGCAATTTCAAGACCTTGCTCTCCTGAGTCTGGTTGAGACAAGAGCAACTCATCAATGTTGACCCCAAGAGCAGCAGCATAAGCTGGATCAAGGGCATGCTCCGCATCGATAAAGGCTGCAATCCCACCTTCTTTTTGCGCTTGCGCAACTGCATGAAGGGCAACTGTTGTCTTACCAGATGACTCTGGTCCATAAATTTCAATGATACGTCCCTTAGGATAACCACCTGAACCAAGGGCAATGTCAAGAGCCAAAGAACCTGAGCTCATCACTTGCACCTTTTGCTCTGCACGTTCACCCAAACGCATGATTGAACCCTTACCAAAGTCTTTCTCAATCAATTTAAGAGCGTCATTCAAGGCTTTTTCACGTTCTGCCCCGAATTTTTTTGAAATTTCATCTAATTTTTTTGGTTTTTTCGCCATTCTATTCTCCTACATTCTAATGGTCCTTAGACCTATCTACTATTATATCAAAAGTTAGTCACTTAATAAAGCCTTGCGAACTTGGTTAAAGGCATGCATAACCGCAATGTGGCGTACATCTGCTCGACTTCTGCCTCCAATATTGACCTTGATGACCTCAGTTCCATGCTCCTGTGCCAAGCCTATAAAGACTGTCCCAGCTGGGTGCCCTTCTAGGCTATCTGGTCCTGCCACTCCAGTCAAGCTAATGCCAAAATCTGACTGGGTCTTGCTTCGTACCTGTTCAGCCATCTTCTGAGCTGTATATTCAGACACCACACCCTGTTCTTCCAAATCCTTGACAGGAATATCCAACATCTTTGATTTTTCCTCCAAGCTATAGGTTACAAAACCACCCTTAAATATACTTGAAGCACCCGAAAAATCCGCTACCTTAGCTTGGAAAAGACCAGCCGTCAAACTCTCAGCAGCCGTGATGGTTTTCCCCTGCCTTTTCAGTTCTTCTACCACAATGCTAGCTAAACTAGTTTCTTCCCCATAACCATAACAAAGGTCTCGTAAAGAAAGGCCTTCAAAGGTCTGGCGACCTAAGATTTGATTTTCCAAGATATCCAGCGCTTGAGTCGCCTCTTCTTGTCTGCTAGCCTTTATTGACAAACGCAGAGTGACTTCTCCTGTCTTGGCATAAGGCGCTAAGGTCGGATCTGTTTGATTGTCAATCAAATCAGCCAAAATGGTCACTAGCTGACTTTCGCCAATTCCAAAGAAACGAAGAACTCGGGAATACAGCTTGCTCCCTGTCATCAACTTGGGTAGAAGTTGGTTTAAGACCATGGGTTTCAATTCACTTGGTGGACCAGGAAGAACGACGTAGGTCACTCCATCAACTTCTAAGATTCCTCCAACAGCCAATCCTGTTTCGTTTGGCAGTGGAGTCGCTCCTTCTACAATTTGAGCTTGTCTTTCATTATTCGGTGTTCGGGCATAGTCTGGTCTCTGGGCAAAAAAGACATCCAACTTCTCCTGTGCCTGAGGATCAAAAACTAATTCTTTTCCTAAAAATTTAGCCAACGTTTGCTTGGTCAAATCGTCCTCGGTTGGCCCTAAACCACCTGTCAAAATCACCAGACTGCTACGTTGACTGGCAATCTCAAGCAAAGACAAGAGACGAGCTTCATTGTCTCCTACAGCCGTCTGAAAATAAACATCTACCCCAATCTCTGCTAGTTTTTCCGATAAAAACTGAGCATTGGTATTGACAATCTGTCCTGTCAAAATCTCTGTTCCAACAGCAATGATTTCTGCTTTCATGTTTCCTCCTACCTATCTATTCGTACTTTTTTGAAAAAATCGCAGGAAATTTCCCACGATTTCATTATTAATTTTGTTCTATTTCTACACTTGAAGCATTCGTTGGTGTAGCAGTTCTTCCAAGAGCTGCTTCGTATAACACAGCATTGGTTTCTACTTCAGTTACTTCCTCTTTACCTAGTGAACGACGTAAGAGATTTTGCATTTCTAACATATGCTCAGTTGTAACAATCTGGTAAGAAATGCCCTGCAGTTCAGCATCTTCTCCTCGCAATTGATATGTTTCAATATTCTTGAAGGAATCTTGATAACCAAGTAATTGTGGAATACTTTTCGCTGACAAATCAACGTTTGTTTGCATATTGTCAGTCAAAGCTTTTAAAATCCCTTGATAATGACTCACACTGTTCAGACTCAAGACCTTCTCAACAATTTTTTGAATGACTTCACGCTGACGTTTTTGACGACCATAGTCTCCTTCAGGATCTTGATAACGCATACGAGAATAAACAAGCGCTTCCTCACCATTTAAAGTCTGTTGTCCAACACCAATAGAAATAGTATTAAATTCCTCTTGGTCACTAATAGAAATCGGGAAGCCCAGCGTGTTATTGACAGTTATACCACCCACTGCATCGACTAACTGTTGCAAACCGTGCATATTGACCATAATATAGCGATCAATATGGATGTTCATCATCTTTTGAATGGTTGAAATAGCTAACTCTGCACCACCACCAGCATAAGCAGCGTTTAGTTTTGCTTCCTCAATACTACCATCTTTATGCTGAATTTTCGTCAGGATATCTCGTTCTAAACTCAACATCGTTGTCTTTTTCGTGTGCGGATTAACCGTCAAGAGAATCATGGAATCACTATTTCCCTCCCATGGATCAGTCCGTTCCACATTTCCAGTATCAACCCCCATCAAAAGAATCGTTAAGGGTTCAGTAGCCTCAATAACATTGGTTTCTTCCCCAATTTTTTTATAGGTTTTTGATAAGGTTTCTGTACCTTGCTGATAAATAGTATAAGCAAATACACCCACACCCAAAACTGTCACAGCTAGAAAAGCTAGCACCATTCCAATAATTTTTTTAACCATATTTCTATCAATCTATCAGTCTACCCATCAGGTAAACATCAATAAATTCCCCTTCTTCTATGTACGCACCACGCTCTTGTCTACCTTCAATCGCAAAGCCATGTTTTTGATATAGATGAACTGCAGCTTGATTACGAGTTTGGACAGTGAGTTGAAGTCTACGAAGAATGCCACTAGCCTTTGCCCATTCTATGACTTCTTCAAGTAATAAGCTCCCCAGTCCATTATTCCAATATTTCTGACCAATCACAATAAACAGATCCCCAATATGACGAACTCTCTTACGTTGATCAGCTGTGATATTTACAAGACCAGCAATTTCATCATTCAACAAGGCAAGTAAAGTGATTTGATTTTCTGAATGAGCCTGTTTATCCAAAAACAACTCCATCTCAGTATCTGTCAACAGTATACCTTCTCTGTCCAGACTGGTAAAATCTGTTTCTACACTGACACGATTTAAAAATGTCACTAACTCAGCAGCATCACCAGGTTCTGCTTCTCTAATGAGCAATTCATACTCCATGTCGAAGCTCCTCTAAGAGTTTTTCTGCACGCAAACCCTTTGCTTGGAAATGTAATCTGCGACCGTCTCCTTCTTTTAGAATTTCCAATTCTAAATAAGTGTCTGGCAAGGCATCACCTAAAAGATGTCCCCACTCGATGACAGTCACGCCACCACCAAAGAGAAACTCATCTAAATCAATAGAATCAGCGTCCCCCTCAATACGGTAAACATCTAAATGATAAAGAGGAAGACGACCTTCATACTCTCTCACTATAGTATAGGTTGGACTCTTAATCATCTGAGAAATCTGTAATCCTTTAGCAAGGCCTTTTGTAAAGGTCGTTTTGCCTGCTCCAAGTTCGCCAGCTAGAATTAAAACATCATTCTTTTCTAATAAACAGCCCAAACGTTCACCTAAGGACTGTAATTCTTCTTCATTTTTAGTGTGCATGTTTCTATTATACCAAAAAGTTTTTCTTTGTCGAGATATTATCTGTGAATTCCATATTATAAATTGTAAAACTTGGATCATCTCTTCTTTTGTTCTTAAAATAGAAACAGTAAGAAGACGACTAATAAGATATCTCTCATCAAATGGCTGTAAAATGAAACTTCCCAACGAATGACTTTGGGCACCAATAGTCCTAGAAATAGCATTCCCAAGGCAATATAAAAGGTCATGGATAATAGCATCCAAGGATTTCTGAGAAAGATTAGAATAGCTAATCCACTAATAAAACACATTTCCTTCTTTCCCAAAATCTTTTTCAATCCATGTACATACTTCTGAATCGGCAGAAAAACTAACAAATCAATACCAAATAAGAAAAAGAAACTCGGTAGAAAGGCTTCCACAAACCCTTCTACGGATGTATTTCCTGCAAGGATGTGTTCTATGACAATTAAAGCTAAACCCAAAATATTTACTAAGAGCAAGAGACTATACAAGAATTGTTGCTTATCTTCCTTAAAAACTGAATAATATTGATTTCCCTGCCCTCTATAATAGTTTAATCCTGCACCAATACTGGCAAGAAGCAACATGCCAACTAAATAATAGAAGCAGTTTTGATTTAACAACAAGGACCAAGTCGATAAACTTAAACAAGAACAGCTACTGATACCAAAAATCGTCAACAATAACAAAACTCGAATTTGCTTTTTCATTTTTTCCATCATTCTTCCTCCCTTACTTGCTCTTATTATAGGCTAGAACTCCTCACCCTTGCTAGAATATTTCTCAACTGTCAGTTTTCTACTCTAAAATGCAAAAAAATTTGATGCAAGTAACCCTTACATCAAACTTTTACTATTTCTCTTCAAACCAAAGTGCAATTTCTCGCTTAGCTGACTCTTCTGAATCTGAACCATGTACAACATTTTGAATAGCTTGATTTTCACCAGCCGCTTTTGCAAAATCACCTCGAATAGTTCCTGGTAAAGCTTCTTCTGGACGAGTCACACCCATCATGGTCCGCCAAGTTTCGATTACTTTAGGTCCAGAAATGATACCCACAAGAACTGGGCCTGAAGTCATAAATTCACGAATTGGCGGGTAAAAACTCTGACCAACTAAATCCTGATAGTGCTGGTCAATCAACTCTTCTGAAACCTGTGAACGCAACTCCAATTTTTCGATTGTAAAGCCACGTTGTTCGATGCGTTTCAACACTTGACCCACTAATCCTCTTTTTACACCGTCTGGTTTAATGATAAAAAATGTTTGTTCCATACCCGTCTCCTTTGTCAGCTTCTTTCTTTTATTTTACCACATTTTATGGAAAAATGGAGAAAGTTTTCAGAAAAGAGAAAGAGAACCCGAAGGCTCTCTCATTCTCTTTTATTCTACTGTTTCTTCCACAGTTTCAACGGCAGTATCTACAACTACTTCTGTTGTTTCTTCATTTCCTTCTTCCTCTACTGGAGGATTAAGGTATTCTTCTTCGTTGATAGCATGTGGTTCAAGGTTACGGTAGCGAGCCATACCAGTACCTGCTGGGATGATCTTACCGATGATAACATTTTCCTTAAGTCCAAGGAGATGGTCTTTCTTACCACGGATAGCTGCGTCAGTAAGGACACGAGTTGTTTCCTGGAAGGAAGCCGCTGACAAGAAACTGTTGGTTTCAAGTGAGGCTTTGGTAATTCCCATAAGAACTGGGCGACCAGTCGCTGGAACTCCACCTGCGATAAGGACATCTTTGTTGGCATCTGTAAAGTCATTGATATCCATGAGGGTACCCATAAGAAGATCTGTGTCACCTGGATCCATGACACGGACTTTACGGATCATTTGACGAACCATTACCTCGATGTGTTTGTCACCGATTTCTACCCCTTGGCTACGGTAAACTTTTTGTACTTCACCAAGAAGGTAAGTTTCAACTGACAAGACATCGCGAACTGCAAGGAGGCGTTTTGGTTGGATAGAACCTTCTGTCAGAGCAGCACCACGCGCTACTCGGTCCCCAACTTCTACACGCATACGAGCTGTAAATGGAACAACATATTCACCTTCGCCAGTTTCTCCCTTAACAAAGACTTTCTTAGTACGAGTTGAAGCATCTTCTTCGATAGCAGTAACTTGTCCTTTGACCTCTGTGATAACCGCTTCCCCTTTAGGATTGCGGGCTTCAAAGATTTCTTGGACACGAGGAAGACCCTGAGTGATATCGGTATTTGAGGCAACCCCACCCGTGTGGAAAGTACGCATTGTAAGCTGTGTACCAGGCTCCCCGATAGATTGGGCAGCGATTGTACCAACTGCTTCACCAACTTCAACCGCATCACCAGTCGCCAAGTTAATACCGTAACAGTGACGGCAGACACCATGACGAGTGTTACATGTAAATACGGAACGGATAGTCACTTCTTCCACACCAGCATTGACAATTTCACGCGCCTTGTCTTCTGTAATCAACTCATTTGGACCAATGATAACTGCACCCGTTTCTGGATGTTTAACAGTTTTCTTAGTATAACGACCATTGAGACGCTCTTCAAGAGACTCGATCATCTCTTTTCCTTCTGCGATAGAGCGGATCAAGAGACCACGGTCAGTTCCACAGTCGTCCTCACGGATGATAACATCTTGGGCAACGTCAACCAAACGACGAGTCAAATAACCTGAGTCAGCTGTCTTAAGGGCCGTATCGGTCATACCTTTACGCGCACCGTGAGTTGAGAAGAACATTTCGAGTACTGACAGACCTTCGCGGAAGTTTGAAAGGATTGGCAATTCCATGATACGTCCGTTAGGAGCAGCCATCAGACCACGCATACCGGCAAGCTGTGAGAAGTTTGAGATATTACCACGGGCTCCAGAGTCCATCATCATAACGATTGGGTTCTTAGGATCTTGGTTGGCAATCAAGCGTTTCTCAAGTTTTTCACGGGCAGCACGCCATTCAGCTGTAACGGCATTGTAACGCTCGTCGTCTGTGATCATACCGCGACGGAATTGTTTGGTGATTTGTTCTACACGTTTGTGTGATTCTTCAATGATTTCAGCTTTGTCATCAACGACTGGGATATCGGCAATCCCCACTGTCAATCCTGCAAGAGTTGAGTGGTGGTAACCGAGGTTCTTCATACGGTCAAGTAGGGCAGAAGTTTCTGTCGTACGGAAACGTTTGAAGATTTCAGCGATGATATTTCCAAGATTTTTCTTCTTGAATGGAGGGTTAAGTTCAAGATTGCTGATAGCTTCCTTGATATCTCCACCAAGTGGCAAGAAGTATTTGGCTGGAACGCCTTCTGTCAAGTTGGCATTGTTTGGTTCTTGCAAGTATGGTAGACCCTCTGGCATGATGTCGTTGAAGAGAATTTTACCAACTGTTGTAAGCAAGACCTTGTGTTTTTGCTCTTCTGTCCAAGGTTTGTTGAGGCTGTCTGTTGCGATACCAACACGTGAGTGAAGGTGAACATAACCATTACGGTAAGCCATAACCGCTTCGTCACGGTCTTTGAAGACCATTCCTTCACCTTCACGACCAGCTTCTTCCATAGTCAAGTAATAGTTACCCAAAACCATGTCCTGAGATGGAGTAACAACCGGTTTACCATCTTTCGGGTTCAAGATATGCTCAGCAGCGAGCATCAAGATACGAGCTTCTGCTTGGGCTTCTTCTGAAAGCGGTACGTGGATGGCCATTTGGTCTCCGTCAAAGTCGGCATTGTAGGCTTCACAGACAAGTGGGTGCAAGCGAAGCGCCTTACCATCAATCAAGACTGGCTCGAAGGCTTGGATACCCAAACGGTGAAGGGTAGGTGCGCGGTTCAAAAGTACTGGGTGTTCTTTGATCACTTCTTCAAGGATATCCCAGATACGCTCATCTCCGCGTTCCACCAAGCGCTTAGCTGCTTTGACGTTTTGCACGATATCACGGGCAACGATTTCACGCATGACAAATGGTTTAAAGAGCTCGATCGCCATTTCACGTGGCACACCACATTGGTACATCTTAAGCGTTGGACCAACGGCAATAACGGAACGTCCTGAGAAGTCAACACGTTTACCGAGCAAGTTTTGACGGAAGCGTCCTTGTTTACCTTTCAGCATGTGACTCAATGATTTCAGTGGACGGCTACCTGGTCCTGTGATTGGACGACCACGACGACCATTGTCAATCAAAGCGTCAACCGCTTCTTGAAGCATACGCTTCTCATTTTGAACGATGATACCAGGTGCATTCAACTCAAGCAAACGAGCCAAACGGTTGTTACGGTTGATAACACGGCGGTAAAGGTCGTTCAAGTCAGATGAGGCAAAACGGCCACCATCCAACTGCAACATTGGACGAAGATCTGGTGGAATAACCGGAAGGATGTTAAGAATCATCCATTCAGGTTTGTTTCCAGACTTGTAAAAGGCATCCAAAACATCCAAACGACGGATAGCTTTGACACGTTTTTGTCCAGTAGCTGTTTTCAACTCTTCTTTGAGTTCAGCAATTTCTTTTTCAAGATCTACTTGTTTTAGAAGGTCTTGGATAGCTTCGGCACCCATCTTGGCAACGAATGATCCATAACCATACTCACGCAAGCGCTCACGGTATTCGCGCTCTGTCATGATAGACTTGTGCTCAAGTGGTGTATCCTTAGGATCAATCACCACATAAGCTGCAAAGTAGATAACTTCCTCGAGGGCACGAGGGCTCATATCAAGGGTCAAGCCCATACGGCTTGGAATCCCCTTGAAGTACCAGATGTGAGATACAGGAGCTTTCGACTCAATGTGCCCCATACGCTCACGACGAACTTTTGTACGCGTTACTTCAACCCCACAACGGTCACAAACAATTCCTCTGTAACGAATGCGTTTGTACTTACCACAAGCACATTCCCAGTCTTTTGTAGGACCAAAGATAACTTCATCAAATAGTCCTTCACGTTCTGGTTTCAAGGTACGGTAATTGATTGTTTCAGGTTTTTTGACTTCTCCATAAGACCATGAACGGACTTTGCTTGGAGAAGCTAGGGTGATTTGCATACTTTTAAAACGATTTACATCAACCACTATTTCTTCCCTTTCTATTCTAAGTGAACTGCTTATTCTTATTCAGCAGTTTCTTCTGTTGCTTCCGCTTTTGTTGCTTTCTCAGCTTCTTCAGCTTCAAAGGCTGCTTTAGCCTCTTGTGCTGCTTTTTCGCGGGCTTTTTCAAGGTCATCTACGTGGATGACATCTTCGTCCATTCCTTCATCCAAGTCACGAAGTTCCACTTCTTGATCATCTTCGTCAAGGACTCGCATGTCAAGACCAAGAGATTGCAATTCTTTGACAAGAACTCGGAAGGATTCTGGAACACCTGGTTTTGGAATTGGTTTTCCTTTTGTAATAGCTTCATAAGCTTTCAAACGTCCGTTGATATCGTCAGACTTGTAAGTCAAGATTTCTTGAAGGACATTTGATGCACCGTAGGCTTCAAGAGCCCAAACCTCCATCTCACCGAAACGTTGTCCACCAAACTGAGCTTTACCTCCAAGTGGTTGTTGAGTAACGGTTGAGTAAGGTCCGACTGAACGCGCGTGCAATTTATCATCAACCATGTGGTGGAGTTTGATCATGTACATGACTCCGACAGAAACACGGTTATCAAATGGTTCACCTGTACGTCCATCGTAAAGGATTGTTTTGGCATCGCTATCCATACCAGCTTCTTTAACAGTTGACCAAAGATCTTCAGAACTTGCTCCGTCAAAGACTGGTGTTGCGATGTGAATACCAAGAGTACGAGCTGCCATCCCAAGGTGGAGTTCCATAACCTGACCGATATTCATACGTGATGGCACCCCAAGTGGGTTCAACATGATATCGACTGGAGTTCCATCTGGAAGGTAAGGCATATCTTCTACAGGAACGATACGAGAGACAACCCCTTTATTTCCGTGACGTCCGGCCATCTTATCTCCGACCTTGATCTTACGTTTTTGAGCGATGTAGACGCGAACCAGCATGTTGACACCTGATTGCAATTCATCTCCATTTGCACGTGTAAAGATCTTAACATCACGAACCACACCATCAGCTCCGTGTGGTACACGAAGAGAAGTGTCACGTACTTCACGAGATTTATCTCCGAAGATAGCGTGCAAGAGCCGTTCTTCAGCTGAAAGGTCTTTCTCACCCTTAGGTGTTACTTTACCTACAAGGATATCCCCTTCTTTAACCTCAGCACCGATACGGATAATACCCATTTCGTCAAGATCTTTAAGGGCATCTTCCCCAACGTTTGGAATTTCACGAGTAATTTCTTCAGGCCCAAGCTTTGTATCGCGTGTTTCTGATTCGTATTCTTCAAGGTGGACAGATGTGTAGACATCGTCTTTAACCAAGCGTTCGCTCATGATAACAGCATCCTCGAAGTTGTAACCTTCCCAAGTCATGTAGGCAACGATTGGGTTTTGTCCAAGCGCCATTTCTCCATTTTCCATAGAAGGTCCGTCAGCAATGAAATCGCCTTTTTCAACGACATCGCCAACTTTTACGAGAGTGCGTTGGTTGTAAGCAGTACCTGAGTTTGAACGACGGAATTTTTGGATGTGGTAAACGTCCAATGAACCATCTTCACGACGAACTTCTACCTTGTCAGCATCTGCATAGGTAACTTTACCGTCATACTGAGCAATCACAGCAGCTCCTGAATCGTGGGCTGCTTGGTATTCCATACCAGTACCAACGTAAGGTGCTTTAGGATTAATCAATGGTACAGCCTGACGTTGCATGTTGGCTCCCATAAGGGCACGGTTGGAGTCATCGTTTTCCAAGAAAGGAATACATGCTGTCGCAACGGCAACTACCTGTTTTGGTGATACGTCCATATAGTCAACAACATTAGCTGGATACTCTTGGTTGACCCCTTGGTGACGTCCCATGACCACTTTCTCAGCAAATGTTCCATCTTCATTCAGACGAGAATTAGCCTGTGCTACAGTAAATTCATCTTCTTCATCGGCTGTCAACCAAACGATTTCGTTCGTGACAACACCTGTTTCACGGTCAACCTTACGGTATGGTGTTTGAACAAAACCATACTTGTTCAAATGTCCGTAAGATGACAAGTTATTGATCAAACCGATGTTAGGTCCTTCAGGTGTCTCGATTGGACACATACGACCGTAGTGAGTGTAGTGCACGTCACGTACTTCATATCCAGCACGGTCACGTGTCAAACCACCAGGTCCTAAGGCTGACAAACGGCGTTTGTGAGACAACTCAGAAAGTGGGTTGTGTTGGTCCATGAACTGTGACAACTGTGATGAACCAAAGAATTCTTTAACCGCAGCTGTTACAGGACGGATATTGATAATTTGTTGTGGTGTCAAGACTTCGTTGTCCTGGACAGACATACGTTCACGGACATTACGTTCCATACGAGAAAGTCCAAGACGTACTTGGTTAGCAAGCAATTCACCAACCGCACGGATACGACGGTTTCCAAGGTGGTCGATATCATCTACACGGCCAAGCCCTTCAGCCAAGTTGAGGAAGTAGCTCATCTCAGCAAGGATATCTGCAGGAGTGACGATACGAACCTTGTCATCTGGATTAGCATTACCGATGATCGTTACAACACGGTCTGGATCAGTTGGTGCAACAACCTTGAATTTTTGAAGAACAACTGGCTCAGTCACAACGGCTGCATCATTTGGAATGTAAACAATCTTGTTCAAATCACCATCCAAATGGCTTTCAATACTTTCAATCACGCTACGAGTCATGATTGTACCAGCTTCTACCAAGATTTCTCCTGTTTCAGGGTCTACCAATGGCTCTGCAATAGTTTGGTTGAGCAAACGTGTTTTAACATTGAGTTTTTTATTGATCTTGTAACGACCAACTGCTGCTAGATCATAGCGACGTGGATCAAAGAAACGAGCCACAAGCAAGCTACGTGAGCTTTCAGCAGTCTTAGGCTCACCTGGACGAAGACGTTCGTAAATTTCTTTCAAAGCTTCGTCTGTACGAGAGTCCATTGGGTTCTTATGGATATCTTTTTCAACAGTGTTGCGAACCAATTCGCTGTCACCAAAGATATCAAAGATTTCATCATCACCCGAGAAACCAAGAGCACGAACCAAGGTTGTAAATGGAATCTTACGAGTACGGTCGATACGAGTGTAGGCGATATCTTTTGAGTCGCTTTCAAGTTCCAACCAAGCTCCACGGTTAGGGATAACAGTTGAACCATAGCCCACTTTACCGTTTTTATCAACTTTGTCGTTAAAGTAAACACCTGGTGAACGGACCAACTGAGAAACGATAATACGTTCACCACCATTGATGATGAAAGTACCCATTTCTGTCATGATTGGGAAATCACCAAAGAAAACTTCTTGGGTCTTGATTTCGCCTGTTTCTTTATTGATCAAGCGGAAGGTTACAAAAATTGGTGCTGAGTAGCTAGCATCGTGGATACGAGCTTCTTCTAGCGTGTATTTTGGTTCCTTGATTTCATATCCAACAAATTCCAACTCCATTGTGTCTGTGAAGTTTGAAATTGGCAATACATCTTCAAACACTTCCTTAAGACCATGGTCTAGGAAATCTTTGAATGAGTCAGTTTGAATTTCAATCAAATTTGGTAAGTCAAGAACTTCTTTGATTCTTGAAAAACTACGACGGGTACGATGTTTCCCGTATTGAACGTCATGTCCTGCCAAGATGATTCTCCTTTGTAAATAAGTTCCAAGCCTTGTCAATCAGGCTTTTCTAATCGTCATATGGTTTTAAAAACCCCTATCACCGTGTCCTCTTGATAAATTTTCAGAATCTTTAAGTCTTTGTTACAAGTACTCAAAATCCTGAAAAAAAGCACAAAAAGAGCAGCTAAATCTGACTTTTTCAGAAGATTTAACTGCTGTGAGCCTTGTCTGGACAATATTTCAGACAAAACCTACGACAAATGATTACTCATATTATACCTTATTTAGCTAGATTTTTCAAGGGGATTGACGAATTTTTGACAAAATCTTTTCCTATAAGAAATACTGGCTTAATCGTAACAAAATTTGTTGCGATTTTTTCTTTTATTTTAATTTTAGGAAAACGCTTGCATCTTATTTTACTAAGTGCTATACTGATAAAGAAATTCATTTATAGGAGATTGATTATGAAAAGAACACCATCTCACACTGAGAAAAAAATGGTTTACAGCATCCGTTCTCTCAAGAATGGAACTGGTTCTGTCCTTATTGGAGCAAGCCTTATTCTGCTTGCCATGGCTACACCAACTATCTCAGCAAACGAAAATACTACAAGCAATAAGGGAACTAGTAATGAAACCACTACTGCCCTTGCACAGCCTCTTACTGATACAGCAACGAGCTCTGGTAAGAAGGAAAGTGATATTTCTTCGCCAAAAAATGCAAACGCTTCCCTAGAGAAAAAAGAAGAAAAACAACCTGCAACAGAGGCACCCACTCCGGCTGCAACTCCCGCCGATTCCGCACCACAAACCGGGCAAGAACGTTCCAATGAGCCAACTACTTCTACGAGTCCAGTAACGACTGAAACTAAGGCAGAAGAGCCAATAGAAGACAACTACTTCCGTATCCATGTCAAAAAGCTTCCTGAAGAAAACAAGGATGCTCAAGGACTATGGACTTGGGACGATGTTGAAAAACCATCTGAAAATTGGCCTAACGGAGCCTTATCCTTCAAGGATGCCAAAAAAGATGACTACGGCTACTACCTAGATGTCAAATTAAAGGGAGAACAAGCCAAGAAAATTAGCTTCCTCATCAATAATACAGCTGGGAAAAATCTAACCGGCGATAAATCGGTAGAGAAACTGGCACCAAAAATGAATGAGGCTTGGTTGGACCAAGATCACAAGGTTTTCTCTTACGAGCCACAACCTGCAGGAACTATTCGCGTCAACTACTACCGTACAGATGGCAACTATGACAAGAAATCTCTCTGGTACTGGGGAGATGTGAAAAATCCAAGTAGTGGTGAATGGCCTAACGGAACAGACTTTACGGCTACAGGCAAATATGGTCGCTATATTGATATTCCACTCAAAGATGCAGCTAAAGATCTTGGATTTTTATTATTAGACAGAAACAAACAAGGAGACGATGTGAAAATCCGTAAAGAAGATTATAAGTTCACAGATTTGAAAAATCATAGCCAAATTTTCCTAAAAGATGATGACGAAACCATCTACACCAACCCCTACTATGTGCACGATATCCGCATGACAGGAGCTCAACACGTGGCTAAATCTCGTATCGAAAGCAGTTTTTCTACCCTCGTTGGAGCTAAGAAAGACGATATCCTCAAACACTCCAGCATCACTGATTACCAAGGGAATAAAGTAGCTATCACAGACGTGGAAGTGGATGAAGCAGGTAAAAAAGTAACCTACATCGGCAACTTCTCTGACACTCAACACCCGTACACTGTCAGTTACAATTCAGACCGATTTACCACACGTTCAAGCTGGCGCCTCAAGGATGAGTCCTACAGTTACGATGGTCCACTCGGCGCAACTCTAAAAGAAGATGGCAAGCGTGTTGACCTCACCCTTTGGTCACCAAGTGCTGATAAGGTTTCTGTCGTTGTCTACGACAAGAATGACCCTGAAAAAGTAGTTGGAACTGTCGCTCTTGAAAAAGGGGAAAGAGGAACTTGGAAGCAAACTCTGAATGAAAACTCTGGTCTCGGTATCAGCAACTACACTGGCTACTACTACCACTACCAAATCGAGCGCCAAGGTAAAACTGTTCTTGCACTCGATCCTTACGCTAAATCCCTCGCTGCTTGGAATAGTGACGAAGCCAAGATTGACGATGCCCATAAAGTTGCTAAAGCTGCCTTTGTAGATCCAGCTAAACTAGGACCTCAAGACTTGACTTATGGTAAGATTCGCAACTTCAAATCGCGCGAAGATGCTGTCATCTATGAAGCTCATGTGCGTGACTTCACTTCAGATCCTGCCATCGCAAAAGATTTGACTAAGCCATTTGGTACCTTTGAAGCCTTTATCGAAAAACTAGACTACCTCAAAAACTTGGGTGTAACCCACATCCAGCTCCTTCCAGTCTTGTCTTACTACTTTGTCAATGAGTTGAAGAACCACGAACGCTTATCTGACTATGCTTCAAGCAACAGCAACTACAACTGGGGATATGACCCTCAAAACTACTTCTCCTTGACTGGTATGTATTCAAGCGATCCTAAGAATCCAGAAAAACGAATCGCAGAATTTAAAAACCTCATCAACGAGATCCACAAACGTGGCATGGGAGCTATCCTGGATGTAGTGTATAACCATACAGCTAAAGTCGATATCTTTGAAGATTTAGAGCCAAACTACTACCACTTTATGGATGCTGATGGGACACCTCGCACTAGCTTTGGTGGTGGACGCTTGGGGACAACCCACCATATGACCAAACGCCTCCTAGTTGACTCTATCAAATATCTAGTTGATACCTACAAAGTAGATGGATTCCGCTTCGATATGATGGGAGACCATGATGCAGCTTCTGTCGAAGAAGCATACAAGGCTGCACGCACCCTCAATCCAAATCTAATCATGCTGGGTGAAGGTTGGAGAACCTATGCCGGTGATGAAAACATGCCTACTAAAGCTGCTGACCAAGATTGGATGAAACATACCGATACTGTCGCAGTCTTCTCAGACGACATCCGTAACAACCTCAAGTCTGGTTATCCAAACGAAGGGCAACCTGCCTTTATCACAGGCGGCAAGCGTGATATCAACACTATCTTCAAAAATCTCATTGCTCAACCAACCAACTTTGAAGCAGATAGTCCTGGAGATGTCATCCAATACATCGCAGCCCATGATAACTTGACCCTCTTTGACATCATCGCCCAATCTATCAAAAAAGATCCAAGCAAAGCTGAGAACTATGCTGAAATTCACCGTCGTTTGCGACTTGGAAACCTCATGGTCTTGACAGCTCAAGGAACTCCATTTATCCACTCTGGTCAGGAATATGGTCGCACCAAACAATTCCGTGACCCAGCCTACAAGACTCCAGTAGCAGAGGACAAACAACCAAACAAATCTCACTTGTTGCGTGATAAGGACGGCAATCCATTTGACTATCCTTACTTCATCCATGACTCTTACGATTCGAGTGATGCTATTAACAAGTTTGACTGGACTAAGGCTACAGATGGAAAAGCATATCCTGAAAATGTCAAGAGCCGTGACTATATGAAAGGGTTGATTGCCCTTCGTCAATCTACAGATGCCTTCCGACTTAAGAGTCTTCAAGATATCAAAGACCGTATTCGCCTCATCACTGTCCCAGGTCAAAATGGTGTGGAGAAAGAGGATGTAGTGATCGGTTACCAAATCACTGCTCCAAACGGTGATATCTACGCAGTCTTTGTCAATGCGGACGAAAAAGCTCGCGAATTTAATTTGGGAACTGCCTTCGACCACCTCAGAAATGCTGAAGTTTTGGCAGATGAAAACCAAGCAGGACCAGTAGGAATTGCCAACCCTCAAGGCCTTGAATGGACTGAAAAAGGATTGAAATTAAATGCCCTTACTGCCACTGTTCTTCGAATCGCTCAAGGCGGTGCCATCGTTGCCCCAGCTGTGGAAGAAAAACCAGAATTTGACCTTTCTAGCTTAAAACAAGAACAAGAGCAAAATAACAGCCAAGACAATATGTCAAACCGAGTAGTCAAACCGGAACAGCAAACTCCAGCTCCACAAACTAAACCTGATTCTGCAAAACCAGATACAAAAGTAGCTGATGCAGAAAATAAACCTAACCAAGCTACAGCTGATTCACAAGCTGAACTACCAAATACAGGAACCAAAAATGATCACAAACTCCTGTTTGCAGGAATTAGTCTCCTTGCTCTTCTAGGTCTCGGGTTCTTGCTAAAAAACAAAAAAGAGAACTAAACTAGCCCTCCTATAGAACTATCCCCCAAGCCTTAACGCTCGGGGGATTGATTTTTATACAATATTTGTCGTCCTAATAAGCTTGATTAGGATTTTTTATTTAGCCTCTTTCATGGCAAAGTAAGCCCGAACTTTTGGTGCAACTTGAGTGCCAAAAAGTTCGATGGCTCTCAGAACTTGTTCATGTGGCATAGAACCAAGCGGTAGATGGAGCATGAAGCGGTCCAAACCTAAGTCTTCAATCATACGAATCAATTTTTCGGCCACCTGATCTGGATTGCCCACAAACATAGCACCATTTGGCCCAACTTGCTCCAAATATTGCTCATAACGCAATTCCTGCCAGTGCGGACGGTCTTTGGAAATAGCATCCACCACTTGCTTAGTCGGATGGAAATAATCTTTTACAGCCTGCTCACCATCTTCAGCAATCCAACCCCAAGAATGAGCTCCAACCTTTAGTTCCTGACTGGCATAACCCGCTTCGCTTCCAATCTCACGATAAGCCTGAATCAACTTTTTAAAATAACGAGGGTTACCACCAATAATGGCATAGACAATCGGTAGGCCTGTCTGAGCAATCTTCACTGTTGATTCTACATGACCACCTGTCGCTATCCACAAGGGCAATTTGTCCTGAACTGGACGAGGATAAACTTCTTTGCCAGAGATTGTTTGGGTCAATCGACCTTGCCAATCTAGTTTTATCTTTTCATTGACTAATTGAAGCAAGTCTAATTTCTCATCAAAAAGAGCTTCGTAGTCTTTTAAGTCATAACCAAATAGGGGAAAAGATTCCGTGAAAGAACCCCTTCCAGCCATAATCTCCGCACGTCCATTTGACAAAGCATCGATAGTGGCATACTGTTGGAACAAGCGAATCGGATCCATACTTGAGAGAATGCTGACTGCACTGGTCAAACGGATTTTCTTGGTATTGACTGCCCCAGCTGCCAGGACAATCTCTGGGGCAGATACTGCAAAGTCTTCCCGATGATGTTCCCCAATCCCATATACATCCAAACCAACCTTGTCAGCCAGTTCAATCTCTGCCACCAACTGACGAATGCGTTCGGCATGACTGTAAGTTTGCCCAGTTCCTTCAAGCTCAGTTGTTTCCCCAAATGTTGAAATTCCCAATTCTACCACAGTGATTCTCCTTGTCTACCTCTGTCCTTCAATTTGACAAATTATTCTAACACTCAATGAAAATCAAAGAGCAAACTAGGAAGCTAGCCGCAGGCTGTACTTAAGTACGGCAAGGTGAAACTGACGTGGTTTGAATTTGATTTTCGAAGAGTATAACACGAATCTTGAGTACAAGCAACCCATTTGCTCACAAGAAAAAGCCTAGATAACTAGACTTTTTAAGCTTATTCTACCGTTACTGACTTAGCAAGGTTACGTGGTTTGTCCACATCAAGCCCACGGTGGAGTGTTGCAAAGTAAGCGACTAATTGCGTTGGCACGACCATTGAAATTGGTGAGAGGTAAGGGTGTACAGTCGTAAGGACGATATCATCTGTCTCTTTAGCAACATTTTCTTCTGCAATAGTGAGAACCTTGGCACCACGGGCTGCCACCTCTTGGATATTTCCACGAGTGTGGTTGGCAAGGACTGGATCTGACAAGAGAGCCAAGACAGGCGTTCCCTCTTCAATCAAGGCAATAGTTCCGTGCTTGAGCTCTCCTGCCGCAAAGCCTTCACACTGGATGTAAGAAATTTCTTTGAGTTTGAGACTTGCTTCCATGGCTACGTAGTAATCTTGACCACGCCCAATATAAAAAGCATTGCGAGTTGTTTCAAGAAGCTCACGAACCTTGGCTTCAATGGTTTCTTTCTCTGAAAGAGTTGATTCGATAGACTGAGCTACAATTGACAACTCATGCACCAAATCAAAGGCTTGCGCTTTGGCATTTCCATTTGCTTCTCCAACAGCTTTTGCAAGGAAAGCAAGGGCTGCAATTTGTGCTGTATAGGCCTTTGTTGATGCTACGGCAATTTCAGGACCTGCATGAAGGAGCATGGTATGGTTGGCTTCACGTGAGAGGGTTGAACCTGGAACATTTGTCACTGTTAAGCTTGAAATTCCCATTTCATTAGCCTTGACCAAAACTTGACGACTATCCGCTGTTTCACCAGATTGGCTGATAAAGATGAAGAGTGGTTTCTTGCTGAGAAGTGGCATACCGTAGCCCCACTCAGATGAGATTCCAAGTTCAACTGGTGTATCTGTCAATTCTTCCAACATCTTCTTAGAAGCAAATCCTGCGTGGTAAGATGTTCCAGCTGCAAGAATGTAGATACGGTCTGCGTCTTGAACAGCCTGGATGATGGCTGGGTCTACGACAACTTGACCAGCATCATCTGTGTAGGCTTGGATGAGTTTACGCATAACCGTTGGTTGCTCATCGATTTCCTTGAGCATGTAGTAAGGATAAGTTCCCTTACCGATATCAGATAAGTCTAGCTCAGCAGTGTAGCTAGCGCGCTCACGACTATTACCATCATAGTCTTGAACTTCCACGCTATCCGCCTTGACGATTACCAACTCTTGGTCATGAATTTCCATGTATTGGTTGGTTTCACGAATCATAGCCATAGCATCTGAGCAGACCATGTTATAGCCTTCTCCAAGACCAATCAAAAGTGGTGATTTATTTTTAGCCACGTAGATGACTTCAGGGTCTTGTGAGTCAACCAAGGCAAAGGCATAAGAACCACGGATGATATGAAGGGCTTTTTTGAAGGCTTCAAGAACTGACAAGCCATCTTCTTCCGCAAATTTTCCAATCAAGTGAACGGCGATTTCAGTATCTGTTTGCCCCTTAAAGTGGTGACCTGCAAGGTATTCTTGCTTGATTTCAAGGTAGTTCTCAATCACCCCATTGTGCACCAAGACAAAACGTTCTGTCTCAGAGCGGTGTGGGTGGGCATTGTCTTCAGTTGGTTTTCCGTGAGTCGCCCAACGAGTATGTCCGATACCCGTTGTTCCCTCAACACCAGCTGTCTTGGCAGACAATTCTGCAATACGACCTACAGCTTTGACTAGGTGATTTTCAGCACCACCTAGGACAAAAATTCCCGCAGAATCATAGCCACGGTATTCGAGCTTTTCAAGTCCTTGAATCAAAATATCAGTTGCATTTGTGTTTCCAACAACACCAACAATTCCACACATAGTATATACGACACAGACCAGCTGTGCTTTCTCCTTAAAATTGGTATAGTCTAATTCCTCTTTTATAGAATCAGCAAAAACAGTATATACTTGTTTCTTTAACTTGTCAAGAGTAAAAATTGGTATAGTTCAAATTACGCTCCTGTAAGCAAAAAACTCTGACCAATTAGGATAATCAGTCAGAGTCCTTTTTAAAATCCATTATTATCACTTAGTTCCTTGAACCAGTGCCCTGATTTCTTCAGACGACGTTCTTGCGTTTCCAAGTCTAATTCGACTAAACCATAGCGATTTTTATAGCTGTTGAGCCATGACCAGCAATCGATAAAGGTCCAAATTAAGTAGCCCTTACAATTGGCCCCATCTTCAATAGCACGGTGCAGTTCACGAAGATGACCTTTTACAAAGTCAATACGGTAATCATCTTGAATCATTCCATCTTGACGGAATTTTTCTTCCCCTTCAACACCCATGCCATTCTCTGTCAACACCCACTCGATATTACCATAATTTTCCTTGATATTTTGGGCAATGTCATAAATCCCTTGCTCATAAATCTCCCAGCCACGATGAGGATTGATTTTACGCCCAGGCATCACATAAGGCTCGTAAAAATGCTCTGGTAAGAGTGGACTCTCTGGATGTTTAGCAAATCGAGGAGCCATGACACGCAAAGGTTGATAGTAGTTGACACCAAGGAAGTCTACCGTATTGTCACGAATGAGTTCCAACTCCTCCTCCGTAGTATCAGGTAAGAGACCGTGTTCATGCAAGATTTCTACCAACTCCTGTGGATAAGTCCCCAAAACAGACGGATCTAAGAAAGATTGGGCCTGAAAAAGGTCCGCAATGCGAGCTGCCTTGACATCAGCAGGATGCTGGCTACGTGGATAAGCCGGTGTCAAGTTTAAGACAATCCCAATCTTGGAATCTGGCAAAAGTTCATGACAAGCCTTAACCACCCGACTGCTGGCCAATTGTGTATGATAAGCTACTTTAACGGCTGCCTCTGCATCCACCTTATGTGGATAATGGGCATCGTAAAAATATCCAAATTCTACTGGAACAATTGGCTCGTTAAAGGTAATCCATTGATCCACTAAATCTCCATAAGTCTCAAAACAAAAACGAGCATAGTCTTCATAGGCTGAGACAGTCGCCTTATTTTCCCAACCATCACCATCCTCTTGAAGGGCAAAAGGCAAATCAAAATGATAAAGATTGACTAAAAGACGAATCCCTTTGGCCTTAATAGCCTCAAAAACCTTACGGTAAAAATCTACACCCTGAGAATTGACTTCCCCACGCCCTTGTGGAAAAATCCGTGACCACTGAATAGAAGTCCGAAAGGCCGTGTGACCAGTTTCTAACAGTAGCTCAATATCCTTTTCCCAGTTTTCATAAAATGTTGATGTTTTATCTGGACCAATCCCATTATAGTAACGATTTGGCTCCACTTGGTACCAATAATCCCAGAGATTATCTCCCTTACCGTCACCAGCTACACGTCCTTCTGTTTGTGGTCCAGAAGTAGAGGATCCCCAGACAAAATCCTTTGGAAATCTTAGCATACATTTACCTCTTTATCTACTCATTTTTCCCATTATATAGAAAAAACAAGGTAAAAACTAGTTACATTTTTTCCTTGTTTTTCTTCTGATTATAGTTTTTATTTCTTGCTAAGGATTTCAAGCGTTTCAAGCACGTTATCTGCATGAACTTCGATGGTATCACCAGTCGCTTTAATCTTCACTTCTACGATGCCATCGGCTGCTTTTTTACCAACAGTGATACGGATTGGCAATCCAATCAAGTCGCTATCACTGAATTTCACTCCAACACGTTCGTTACGGTCATCCGTCAAGACTTCGTAACCAGCTCCCATCAAGCTTGCCTCAAGCTTTTCTGTCAAAGTCTGGGCTTCTTCATCCTTAACATTGACAGTGATCAAGTGCACATCAAATGGTGCCAATTCTTTAGGGAAGTTGATTCCCCAAGCGTAACGGTATTCACCTTTTGGCGTTTTGTTAACAAAGAGGCGAGCGTGTTGCTCCATCACTGCTGAAAGGAGACGACTGACACCGATACCGTAACATCCCATGATAATTGGCACAGCACGGCCATTTTCATCCAAAACATCTGCTCCCATGCTTGCTGAATAGCGAGTGCCGAGTTTGAAGATGTGACCAATTTCGATACCACGCGCAAAGTTAAGGACACCTTGTCCGTCTGGAGAAATTTCACCCTCACGAACTTCACGGATATCCACATATTCTGCAGTAAAATCACGGCCTGGGTTCACACCAGTCAAGTGGTAGCCATCTTCGTTAGCACCGACAACTGCATTGCGAACATCTTGCACTTTACGATCTGCAATAATTTTAATATTCTCTGGCAAAGCAACTGGGCCAAGTGAACCAAATCCTGCTTGAACAACATTTGCCACTTCTTCTTCACTTGCAACGTCAAAGAAATCTGCTCCCAAGTGGTTTTTCAACTTAACTTCATTGAGTTGGTCATTTCCAACTAGAAGGGCTACAACAAGCTCACCATCTGCCATGTAGAAGAGGGTTTTAATTGTTTGTTCTTCTGGAACATTGAGGAAGGCTGCAACTTCATCGATTGATTTAACATCTGGCGTTGCAACACGAGTTACTTCTTCTTCAGCGACAACACGGTTGCTTGGTTTGTACTCGTTTGTTGCCATTTCCAAGTTAGCCGCATAGCTAGACTCACTTGAGTAAGCAATGGTATCCTCACCAGAAACCATCCATTTAAGCAATTCTGCCTTGATTTCTTCTTGCACTTCTGCAGGAATCTCATCAAATGAAGCAACTGACTTGTCCAAGACGACCCAGCGGTCAAGGTCTGTACGAGCAGGTGTAATGGCCATAAATTCTTGGCTGTCCTTACCACCCATAGCTCCACCGTCACCAATAATTGCCTTGAAATCTAAACCACTACGAGTGAAAATACGCTCATAAGCAGCCTTGTACTCATCATAAACACTGTCCAAGCTATCATAGTTAGCGTGAAAGCTGTAAGCATCCTTCATGATGAACTCACGTGTACGAAGAAGTCCATTACGTGGGCGTTTTTCATCACGATACTTAGGTTGGATTTGGTAAAGGTTGAGTGGCAATTGCTTGTAAGACTTAACAGAATCACGGACAATAGCTGTAAAGGTTTCTTCGTGAGTTGGACCTAGGATAAAGTCTGATTTTTCACGATTTTTTAGTTTGTAAAGGTCTTCACCATAAGTTTCGTAACGACCTGATTCGCGCCACAATTCTGCACTGAGGAGGGCAGGAGCCAACATCTCAACGGCACCAATCTTATCAAATTCTTGGCGCATGATATTTTTAGCTTTTTCAATCACACGATTAGCAAGTGGTAGGTAAGAATAAACACCTGCTGAGACTTGACGAACATAACCAGCTCGCAACATAAGAGCATGGCTGATAACTTGAGCATCGCTTGGCATTTCGCGAAGCGTTGGGATAGGCATTTTACTTTGTTTCATAATATTCCTCGATTATCTAAAAAAGAGTCGCATGATGTCATTCCAGGTCACAGCAATCATCAAGACAACCATGATGACCACTCCGGCCAAGGTGACATAGGTTTCAATTTCTTGTTTCAATGGTTTGCGGCGAATGGCTTCCAGGATATTGAGCACAATCTTACCACCATCCAGGGCTGGAATCGGAATAAGATTAAAAATCCCGATATTGATGGAAATCACTGCCAAGAAGTACAAGACATTCTCAATTCCATTTTTAGCAGCATCACTACTTGCCTTAAAGATGGCAACAGGTCCACCTAGCTTGTTCAAATCCGGTTGGAAAATCAGATTTTTCAGTTCTGAGAGAATTCGGAGGGCCGAGTCAGCAGCAGTTGTAAAACCACCTACAAACATAGATACAAAATCTGACTTAATCCCCGGTTGAACACCTAGAAGGTAACGGCCTTGACTTTCTTCCGGAGTAACAGTGACTTGTTTGTCACTCCCCTTTTCAGAAATAGTCACATCCAAGGTCGGGGCCGTCTTATCTTTGGTTTCTGATTCCACAGCCTGAATCAAACTTTCCCAGTTGCTAACCTCATGTGAGCCAATCTTGGTAATTTGTGCCGTTTCTGGTACTCCTACCTTAGCCAAAGCCCCTTGAGGCATAATATGGAACTGGTTGGTATCGACATCTCTGACACCACCCTGCATGAAGATTAAAATCCAGAAAACAACGACACCTAAGATAAAGTTGTTCATGGGGCCTGCAAAGTTAGTAATGAGTTTCCCCCAGATAGTCGCATTTTGATATTGAACATCTAAAGGTGCAATCCGAACCTCAGTTCCATCTGCTTCCACAACCGTTGCGTCGTGATCCACTGCAAATGTTTTTTCTTCTTCCAGAACCAGTCCTTTGATAAAGAGCTTGTCTTCAAAGTCAAATTGGGTCACCTGCATAGGAAGAGCTGTTTGATCCAATTTTTTACCTGAGAGATTGATGCGTTTAACCTTACCATCATCAGTAAGCGTCAAACTGACAGGAGTTCCTGTCTTGATTTCAGTTGTATCATCACCCCAACCGGCCATGCGAACGTAGCCTCCCAGAGGCAAGATGCGAATGGTATATGCAGTTCCATCCTTGCCAATATGAGCAAAGATCTTGGGTCCCATGCCAATGGCAAATTCACGCACTAGAATCCCTGATTTCTTGGCAAAGTAGAAGTGTCCGAACTCGTGCACCACTACAATAATCCCAAAAACCAGAATAAAGGTTAAAATTCCGAGCATAGTATTTCCTCCGTCTTTTGATTAAAAGAGTCCAAACAAGTGCATAATTGGAAATACAAGCAACATACTATCAAAACGATCCAAAACACCACCATGTCCAGGAATAAATTTCCCAGAATCCTTGACACCAAAGTGACGCTTGATCGAACTTTCTAATAAATCACCAAATTGTCCAGCAATGCTAAAGAAAATAGCAAAGACTGACATCTTGTAAATTCCATACGGAAGAGCAACTGTACTGTCAACTATCATAAAGATAATAGTTACTAAAATCGCACCTAAAATACCACCCAAGGCACCCTCAAAGGTTTTATTTGGAGAAACTGTCGGAGCTAATTTTCGTTTACCATAGTTCATCCCAACAAGATAGGCACCACTGTCTGTTGCCCAAACAATACATAAGGCTAATAGTGCCTTATCTAAACCTGCAATTCTAGCATCTAATAGAGCATTAAAACCAAAGCCCACATAGAAACTCATAGCAAGAGGGAAAACCGCATCCTCAATCGTATACGACTTGCTAAACACAGTCGTTCCTAACATGATTGAAATCAACACACTATAGGCAACCACATTCCCATCAACTGGCAAAAAAGTCAGGTAATTCTCCAAGGGAATGGTCAAGGCAAAGGTTGCAAAGAGGGTTAAGAGACCCTCTATAGTCATGGTCTCTAGACCTCTCATCTTCAAAAGTTCATGCATGGCTAGCATGGCTATGATTCCAATTGCTATCTGAAGCAAGAGTCCCCCAATCATTAAAATTGGTAGGAAAATAGCCAGGGCAATCCCTGCAAACAAGGTTCTTTTCTGTAAATCCTGTGTCATATTTCCTCCTAAACTCCTCCAAATCGGCGATGACGACGATTGTAGGCAAGAATAGCTTCCTGCAAGGCCATCTCGTCAAAATCAGGCCACAAGGTATCCGTAAAATAGAGCTCACTATAGGCTCCCTGCCATGGAAGGAAATTGCTCAAACGCAATTCTCCACTAGTACGGATAATCAAGTCCGGGTCTCGTAAGTCCTTAGGCAAATGCTGAGTGAAGAGATAGTTGCCAATCAATTCCTCTGTGATGTCACCTGGGTTGATTTTGGCATCTAAAACATCCTGAGAAATCAACTTAAGAGCCTGTGTAATCTCAGCACGTCCACCATAGTTGAGGGCAAAATTAAGAATTAATCCTGTGTTGTTCTTAGTTAATTCCTCAGCCTTGGTCAGAGCTTCAAAAGTTTGCTTAGGCAGGCGGTCCGTTTCCCCAATCATTTGAATCTTAACATTATTCGCATGCAGTTCAGGGACATAATTGTCATAAAACTCTACTGGCAAGTTCATGATAAACTTGACTTCCTGATCTGGACGGGTCCAGTTTTCTGTAGAAAAAGCATAAACCGTAATAACCTTAACACCCAGTTTATTGGCTGCCTTGGTCACAGTTTGCAATGCTTCCATACCCGCCTTGTGTCCAAAGACTCGCGGTTGCATACGTTTTTTAGCCCAACGGCCATTCCCATCCATGATGATGCCGATATGAGCAGGAACCTGTGTCGGAACCTCTACTTCCACAGCCTTATCTTTCTTAAAAAATCCAAACATGATCTTATTCCTATTCAAAAATCTATCGTTTCATTATACCATATTTCCCTATTTTCTTCTATCACTAAGCTATTTATACTCTTCGAAAATCAAATTCAAACCACGTCAGCTTCACCTTGCCGTACTCAAGTACAGCCTGCGGCTAGCTTCCTAGTTTGCTCTTTGATTTTCATTGAGTATTATTCTCAGGCACAAAGCCCATTTTTCAAAAAAATAAGCCACCTGATTGGGCGACTTTATTTTTTATAGGGAGATTATTATGAAAAAGTTTTAGGAGTTTAAGTTAAGGTCTTCTTAACTTATGGACTTAGTATACACTTCCTAGCTTAAAGTTTCCTTAAGGATTTTTAAAAATCAAATTTTTCCATTTTTCCTGCCAATTTTTCTTGGATAGACGTGTTTGATAAAGTTCCATTCGGTCTTCATTCTCTAAAAAATGAGGAGTTGGACGAACTTGAAAATTCAAAATATCCTCCAAACCATAAGGTGCATAGAGTTCAAAATCGGATTCTTCATTCAAGCGTAGTCCAACAGCCGTACACCGTTCTGGATACTTACTCATAGCATCACGGGAACTGGTATAGGGAGCAGTATGAGGGCTATGCTGATGCATATAGACCTGATTTTTCAACTCCCATTGGTACTGAGGAAAATCCTCTCGTAGCTTTTTCTCCAGTAATAAGGTTTCCTCATAAGAAATATCTGGATTAAAGAAAATCACATCTACATCTGTTTCACAGTCAAAAGGGGATTTATCTGACAAGAGATTCCAGATGAAATTCCTGACAGAACCTGCTGCCAACCAAGAATCTTTCAAACCAAGGTTTCGGATGATAGTCAAAATAGCCATCATATCCGGATTTTCTCTGAAAGAGTCTAAAATTTCAGCCTTATTTTTCAATATATTCATACCCTAAATGCTCATATGCCTTAGCAGTCGCCACCCGTCCAGAACGTGTCCGCATGATAAAACCTTTTTGAATCAAGTAGGGCTCATACATGTCTTCAACTGTCTCACGCTCTTCTGCTATGTTAACAGAAAGAGTTCCTAGACCAACAGGACCACCACCGTACATCTCAATCATGGTGCGAAGGATTTTCTGGTCCACATAGTCCAGACCTTCATGGTCAACATCCAGCATAGTCAAAGCCTTATCAGTAATAAGATCATCGATAACCCCATTCCCTATAATCTGGGCAAAATCGCGCACGCGTTTGAGGAGACGATTGGCAATACGAGGGGTTCCACGACTACGTAGGGCTAATTCAGATGCTGCCTCATGAGTGATTTCCATCTCAAAAATATCTGCCGTCCGCTCAACAATTTCCGTCAAGTCAGCATGGGCATAATACTCCATGTGACCTGTAATTCCAAAACGTGCCCGTAGCGGATTTGAGAGCATACCAGCCCGAGTCGTCGCACCAATCAAAGTGAAAGGTGGCAACTCCAAATGAACACTGCGACTGCCTTCACCAGCCCCAATCATGATATCAATGTAGAAGTCCTCCATGGCACTATAAAGCACCTCTTCCACTGACATTGGCAAACGATGAATCTCATCAATAAAGAGAACATCCCCAGGCTCTAAGTCATTCAAAATCGCTACCAAATCACCGGCTTTTTCAATGACTGGACCCGAAGTCTGCTTGAGATTGACACCTAGTTCATTGGCAATAACAAAAGCCATGGTCGTTTTTCCCAAGCCTGGAGGGCCAAATAAAAGCACATGATCCAGCGCTTCATCCCGCATTTTGGCAGCTTCTATAAAGATTTGAAGCTGGTCCTTGACCTTATCCTGCCCAATATATTCACGTAAATACTGAGGACGGAGCGTGCGTTCTACTAACTCCTCGTCCCCCATTATCTCATTATCTAAAATTCTACTCATGGCTCTATTATATCAAAAAACCAAGCCACAAACAAAAAAGCCACCTGATTGGGTGACTCCAGAGTTTAGCACCTATGTGGTATAACATTCTACGGCACTGCTACACCGCCTACGAAAGGAGGTGAGATAGCCCATGATGGAACTAATCCTTAAAACTATCATCGAACCGATTGTGGTCGGTGTCGTTCTTCGGCTAGTCGATAAATGGCTAAACAAGGACAAATAGTGTCAAAAAAGACCCCAAGCTTATTTGGACGTGAGCTTGGGGTCTTTTCTAGCCTATGATATAGACACAATACTTAATTCTCTTTCATTATCCCACAGTTCACACATTTCGTCAAAGATTTACATTCTCAGCTTCGCAAGCTTTAACCGCTGTACAACAATATGATGACTCACTCCTCGACAACCAAGAACATTATTACAGCAGTTCCAGTCCTTCAATTAACAGTCACTTACAATCAAATTGAGTTTGAAGTAGCTGAAGCGACAACAGACCTATTTATTAGTCATATTCGCTAAAAAAAGTCCCCGCCAATTCCCCGACCAAAATCCGAAAAATATCGGAAAATGATTTTTAGAATAGTCCCCAAAATCCTGAAATAGAGCCAAAAAACTCCACCTGATTGGGTGGAGTTAAGGGAGATTATTATGAAAAAGAAAAGTTTAGGATTTTATTAAATAAAGTTAGGAGGTCTTTATTTAATAACTATATGATACAAGACAAAGCTTAAAACTAGCTTAACTTTTCTCAAATTTTACTATTTTGCAAAAAAAATCTATCACCATCACCTATCCACGAAAAAAGCCACCTGATTGGGTGGCTTCATTAGGAGATTATGATGAAAAAAGTTTTAGGATTTCATTAAATAAAGTTAGGAGGTCTTTATTTAATGACTATATAATACTAGACCATCCTTAAATTTTGCTTAATAAAAAACAAATTTTATTATTTTTCTCGATTCATCCAAGTCATTCCTATACAATTATAGGTGGATAAGATTTCAAAGCCCATAGAACGATAGAAGCCCAAGGTTCTTTCTGTCTCTTCTGTCACCAGCTGAACTTGATAGACATCTTTGTAATCCTCTAAAACCTCTTTCATTAGGGCACTACCAATCCCTTGACGCTGATAGATAGGTAAAACGATTAAATCCTGAACCAGTACTGATGAGAATCCATCTCCAACCAAACGAATCAAGCCCACCACAGTATCATCATCAAGCGCCACATAAATCGCTAATGAATGAGATAAGGCCTGCTCCAGCATCTCTGATTGATCGGTATAATTTGTCCAACCGACAGCCTGATAGAGATGCAAAACATCCTCTAGCTTGACAAATTCTTGCTTTTTAATAGTGATCATGTCAACACCTCTTAAAACTCTCTCAAGCTCTTGTACTGCCGTCCATTTTTATCAAAATTTTCAGGAGCCAACCATGCTTCCAATCGAGCTTTGACTTGAGGCCAGTCCTTATCAATCATAGACAACCAATCCGTATCCCTAGTACGCCCCTTATAAACGACTGCCTGGCGGAAGGTTCCTTCATAAACAAATCCCAAACGCTCCGCAGCTCGTCTGGATGGCAGATTAAGAGAATCACATTTCCATTCGTAGCGACGATAGTTAAGCTCCTCAAAAACATAACGTGCCAAGAGATACTGAGCTTCTGTCCCTATTCGTGTTCCCCTGAGTTCTGGAGAAAAAGTGACCGCTCCCACTTCTATCACTCGATTATTCTGGTCAATGCGCATGAGAGAAAATGTTCCCAAAGCCTTACCAGTTTCCTTGTCTATAATTGCATAGTAAAAGCGATCCTTACGAGCCAACATCTGATTTAAAAGGCTAACCAGCTCCTCCATATCTGCCACTGGTTCCTGAAAGAGGTAAGTCCACATCTCCCGCGGAGTATCTGGGCCATAAACAGCTAATAAATCATCCGCATGCTTTTCCACCGAAAGAGCCTCTACCCTAGCATAACGCCCTTCTAAGAAACCAATAGAAGGCAATTCGCCCGGTGTATAACCTTCCATTGACTCCCCAATCATCTGATCATATTCATTTACTGGCATAGCTTTCTCCTTATTCACTTATTGAATATAGTATAACATATCTCAATGAAAATTTTAGGAAACACTTGGTTTTCTATTCAATAATGCAAACTCCTCTTATAAAAATCATCCATCCACTTTATGGAGGAATAATCAAATATGGGAACGAGTGAGTTAATGTCCCTTATGCTTCTCTCTACGTTTTTACTGTTTGAGTTCAAATCTCTCTTGTTTGAACAATTGCTTTTTTAGACTGGACTACCAACCAGAACTGTGTTTTTATCTTAGTTGGGACTATTATAGTACGGTTCAGCACTATCTACAAATTTTTCAGATGTGTATCAAAATAATTTATCGTGGCAAACCATGAGTCTACACTTTCTTTCATTAATAAGCGCCAATCTTTTCGATAACGATGATTCGGTTGATAAGCAATCGTCAACATATGCCCTGTTTCATGATATTTTTTAAACAAAATGGATTCCCCTTTATATTGTGAAATAATATCATCTATCGCGGATGATGCATTCCATATTTCATCAACATCACTTCCTAGTAATAATAAAGGAGAGGCAATTTTACTCACATCAATCTGAGCCCTACTATCTTCAGGAATGTGTTTTCCAAAAAACTTGTTTAACAAATAATTTCCTAACTGAAATTTTTGATACGGAAGTTCTTTTTGCAAATATGTCCAAGAAGATGAATGAGAGTTTAGTTTTCCCTTTATTCCCTCAAATATTACATTTGAGGGGGAATTGAGTACCAAACATTGCACATCTTCCAAAATACTTTGTCCAGCCAGAACAAGCTCTGCTCCTTTAGAGCGACCATATATTCCTATTTTTGTATTATCAACTTGAGGATGATGGTATAGAAAATCTTTCGCCTCTTCCAGACATTCTATCGGAATTCGTTCTAAATTTTGAGATAATCCCTCTAAACCAAAATAAGCTATTGCAAGACAAATATAGCCTCTTGAAGATAAAAGTTGGGCAATATTCTGAGCTTTTTCAATTCTTCCCTCACTACCGCTAACAATAATCACGGCTGGCGCCCTTCTTAACTTTTCATCATAGAATAATCGACCTTGAAAATGCTTGTCATAGATATCTTGATATCTTACTCCTAGATTCATATAACGCCTTACGAAACTTTGCTCCGCGACCACATCTTTCCCCAGCTTGATTTTAATTTCAACACCAAAACAATCTCGTAATGGAATTCTATCAAGAGAACTCGGTAATCTCCTTTTCCTATTCTTCAACGGTTTCGCATTAAAGAATAATCCCATTTCTGAAACCCCTTTATAAGATCCCGAAATAGATGCTGTCTGAGAGGTATCAATCATACCGTCCTGATCAGATAAAAAAATTGCGGTTGATTTCCATATAACATCATGATCTAAAAGCAAGGGAGCATTTATACAGTAATAATCAGACAGGTACATTTCTACACAATACATTGCCCTTGGTTCTAAACCATTGATAGCAATATAAAAAGATTCATCTGCTAAATCTGTTTGTGAAATCAGTTCTATGTTTACAGTCATATCTTCTCCTTTTTGTTAACTCGCTTAACAATTATATTTGAAATTTACCGTGACTTTTACCACGGTAATTCTCCCCACACCTTTTCAATATCATCCATCAATTTCACAACTGTTTTAAGTTCCACCTCACTATAGTTGTTTAAAACTGAAAAGATTGATTTTTCAATATATGCTTGTTGCTCCTTATGGATTTTAAAAATTTCGATGCCTTTTTCAGATAATCTCAAATATTTATTTTTCCCATTATTCGGGTCAAAATCAAAAACAACTAAATTTTTTTGAATCAATCTCCTAACACTTTGAGTTATTGCACTTCTTGAAACTTCTAATAATTCAGATAATTTTACTAGATTTAAGGGCTGATTTTTCCCAATCGCAACAATCAAATGTACCTCATTCAACGTAACGGATTTGTCAACACCACTTTTATGTTGATTTTTTTTTAACTGATCAAACGCTAAAATAAATCTATTGAAACGATTATTAAATGCAATAAATTCTTTTTTATCCATAATCTTTCTTTCCTTTGTTAATCATATTAACAAAACAGAAACTTCCTGTCAAATAAAAAATCCTCCAGATTCTACTCTGAAGGATTCATTTCTTATTTCACAACAATGTTAACCAATTTATTCGGTACCGCAATTACTTTCACGATGTCCTTACCGTCAATTTCTGCTTTGACTTTTTCATCCGCTAGAGCAATTTCTTGCAATTCTTCTCGTGATAGGTCTTTAGCGACCATGAGTTTGGCACGGACTTTACCTTTGATTTGGACGACAATTTCGATTTCGTCTTCAACCAATTTGCTTTCGTCCCAAGTTGGCCAAGCCACATAAGAGATTGACTCACCTGTTGCTGCAACTGTTTGCCAGAGCTCTTCTGCCAAGTGAGGCGCAAATGGTGCAATCAATTGGATAAAGCCTTTGGCGTAGTCTGCATAAAGCTTGTCTTCCTTGTTAGCTGCATTGACAAAGACCATAAGTTGGGCAATGGCTGTGTTGAATTTGAGGGATTCGATTTGTTCTGTGACAGCTTTAACAGTTTCGTTGTAAACTTTGTCAAGAGCGCCATTGTTTTCCGCAGCTATTTCTTTACTTGTAATCAAGCGGTAAACACGGTCAAGGAACTTACGGCTTCCTTCCAGACCTTCTTCTGACCAAGCAATCGAAGCATCAAGTGGTCCCATAAACATTTCATAAACACGAAGGGTATCGGCACCGTATTGTTCCACCACATCGTCAGGGTTAACCACGTTCTTGAGCGATTTAGACATCTTAGCTGGCGCTTGCTCTAACTCTTCACCTGTTTCTACATGGAAGAAGGAACCGTCACGTTTTTCAACCTTGTCAGTCGCCACAAGAGCCCCACGGTGGTCACGGTAGCTGGTTCCCAAAATCATCCCTTGGTTAAAGAGTTTTTGGAATGGTTCCTTAGTTGGAACAACACCGAGGTCATAGAGGAATTTGTGCCAGAAACGAGCATAAAGCAAGTGAAGAACGGCATGCTCTGCACCACCCACGTAGATATCTACTGGCAACCATTGTTTGAGGAGCTCCTCATCGGCCAATTTCTCAGTATTGTGCGGGTCAATATAGCGGAGGTAGTACCAGCTTGAACCTGCCCATTGTGGCATTGTGTTGGTCTCGCGACGCCCCTTAACGCCATCTTCACGAGTCACTTCAAGCCAGTCTGTCAAGTTAGCTAGCGGACTTTCTCCAGTACCTGAAGGACGGATGTCCTTGGTTACAGGCAAGACAAGTGGCAATTCATTTTCAGGAACAGCTGTTGAAGTTCCATCTTCCCAATGAATAATAGGAATTGGCTCACCCCAATAACGTTGGCGGCTAAAGAGCCAGTCGCGGAGACGGTAAGTAACCTTCTCTTGTCCACAGCCTTTTTCTTCCAACCAAGCCACAATCTTAGCAATAGCGTCTTCTTTGTTCAATCCATCTAGGAAGTCTGAATTGACATGAGGTCCATCTTCTGTGTAGGCAGCTTCTGCTACGTTTCCACCTTCAAGTACTTCTACGATTGGAAGGTCAAATTGGTTGGCAAATTCCCAGTCACGCTGGTCATGGGCAGGAACAGCCATGACAGCACCTGTTCCATAACTAGCAAGAACATAGTCCGCAATCCAGATTGGAATTTCCTTGCCATTAACAGGGTTAATAGCATAAGCACCAGTCCAAACTCCTGTTTTTTCCTTAGCAAGGTCGGTACGAGCCAAGTCAGACTTGAGACTAGCTTGATGTTTGTAGTCTGCTACAGCCTCTGCTTGCTCTGGGCTTGTGATGGCGTCAACCAAGTCATGCTCAGGAGCCAAGACAGTGAAAGTAGCACCGAAAAGGGTGTCAGGACGAGTCGTAAAGACTGTGAATTCCTTGTCTGTTCCCTTAACTTTGAAGGTTACATTGGCACCAGTTGATTTACCAATCCAGTTGCGTTGCATGTCCTTAATAGACTCTGGCCAGTCAAGTTCATCTAAATCGTTAAGCAGACGTTCTGCATAGGCAGTGATTTTGAGCATCCATTGGCGCATTGGTTTGCGGACAACTGGATAGCCTCCACGTTCAGAAGTTCCGTCAGGAAGAACCTCTTCGTTGGCGATGGCAGTTCCCAATTCTTCAACCCAGTTTACTGGCACTTCCGCTTCATAGGCCAAGCCCTTTTCGTAAAGCTTGGTGAAGATCCATTGTGTCCACTTGTAGTAGTTTGGATCTGTTGTATTGACTTCACGATCCCAGTCGTAAGAGAACCCAAGCGCATTGATTTGGCGTTTGAAATTGGCAATATTTTCCGCTGTAAATTCTGCTGGGTCATTCCCCGTATCCATAGCGTATTGCTCTGCAGGTAAACCAAAGGCATCCCAGCCCATTGGGTGAAGGACATTGTAGCCTTGCGCACGTTTGTAACGGCTGAGGATATCGGTTGCAGTATAACCTTCTGGGTGTCCTACGTGCAGACCCGCTCCAGACGGATAAGGGAACATATCGAGAGCATAAAACTTCGGTTTCGATGTATCTGTTCCAGTCTTAAATGTATGATGTTCTGCCCAGTAGCCCTGCCACTTAGGCTCAATTTCTTTATGATTGTAAAAACTCATGGTCTCTCTCCAATTTTGTGATGTTACTATTATACCATTTTTGAGGGAATTTGAAAGATGAGAAATGTTCTTTTGGACTTGGATGACAAGAAAGACTGATTCGCAAATCCAGCTTATATAACAGTATAAAAAATTAGCCCCCATTTGGAGCTAACTTCTATTAACTATTTGTCTCTTCCATCTTCTCCCGTCCTAGTTCTCGGTAACTACGGTCACCAACAACCTCAACGCTAAACTGGCCGTCCTCATATTCAAGGATTGTCACGCTACCATTATCTAGACCATGCGGATGCATGCCATTGATCAGATAAACAATGGTTCCAATAGTCATTCCGTGGCTGACAACGAGGGCATTGCCCCCACCTTGTTCTTCCATTTCTTTGGCAATCGCTTCAAAGCCTTCCTTGATTCGGCCACTGAGTTTTTCCCAACCTTCAGCCCAACCAGCTGTATCGACCTCTACCAAGCCCTCAGCCAGTTCAGCATAAGACAATTGGTGAACGTGGTCCACATTAAAGATACGAGGAATAATGCCCATAAAAAGATCACCATCATAAGCCCCGTCAAAACTACCGAAACACCATTCTCTGATACGCTTGTCCATGCGATAAGGGATTTTCCCCTGCAAGCCAAGTTCATCAAGAATGATTCCCATCGTCTGAATGGTGCGCCCTGAATCACTGGAATAAGCGCGTTCAAACTGCAAACCAGATTCTCGCAAACCGATTCCTAATTCTTGAATTCCTCGTTCACCTTCAGCAGTTAAAGGAGTATCGCTCCAACCTTGCGCGCGACCAATCGTGTTAAACATAGTCTTGCCATGACGTACCAAATACAATCGTACTTTTACCATTTTCCGTCCTCCGTTTGCTTCTATTATATCATGGATGATAAAACAAAAGCCACCCAGACAGGCGACTTTTGCAGGAGATTATTATGAAAAAGTTTAGGAGTTCATTAAATAAAGATATTAGATGAAAATCAAATTCAAACTAAATCAGTGTTATCTGTTTCAAATAATATTAGGAGGTCTTTATTTAATGATTATAGTATACACATCCAACCTTAAATAGAACTTAAAATTTCTCCTATTTTCTTAATTTTTAAAACTATGAATTGGTGCTGGGATTTGGCCTCCACGAGAAATGAAATCGACAGACGAAGCTCCATTGACTTTCATTACTGGAGCTGTACCAAGAAGACCACCAAATTCAATCATATCGCCTTCTTTTCCTTTTGGAATGATACGAACAGCTGTTGTTTTCATGTTAATGACACCAATTGCCGCTTCATCTGCAATCATAGCCGCAATGGTTTCAGCAGGTGTATCCTCCGGAATGGCAATCATATCCAAACCAACGGAACAGATAGCTGTCATAGCTTCTAGTTTTTCCAGATTAAGAGAGCCATTTTGCACTGCAGCAATCATTCCTTCATCCTCTGAAACAGGGATAAAGGCACCAGACAAACCACCGACTTGGTTGCAGGCCATAACTCCACCCTTCTTAACTTGGTCATTCAAGAGAGCCAAGGCAGCCGTCGTCCCATGCGTACCAACTGTTTCTAGCCCCATTTCTTCAAGGACACGTGCAACAGAATCTCCAACCGCAGGAGTTGGCGCCAAGCTCAAGTCCACAATACCAAATTCCACACCCAGTCTCTCACTGGCCATTTGACCAACCAATTGACCGATACGAGTGATTTTAAAGGCAGTTTTCTTAACTGTTTCGGCTACTACGTCAAAGCTCTCTCCACGAACTTTTTCCAGAGCACGCTTCACCACACCAGGACCAGAAACTCCGACATTGATGATAACATCTGCTTCCCCAACACCATGGAAGGCACCCGCCATAAATGGATTGTCCTCAACAGCATTAGCGAATACAACCAACTTGGCTGCCCCCATATCAGATAGAGTTGCCGTTTCCTTGATAATTCGTCCCATATCTGCCACAGCCGTCATATTAATACCAGACTTGGTTGAGCCGATATTGACTGACGAGCAAACCTTATCCGTTTCAGCCAAAGCGCGAGGAATGGAATTGATGAGAATCTCATCCCCCTTTTGATAACCTTTTTGTACCAAGGCAGAGAAACCACCAATAAAGTCCACTCCAATCTCTTTTGCAGCCTTATCAAGCGCTTTTGCCAGAACCACGTAGTCCGTCGCATCTGTCGCTGCCCCTATCAGAGAAATAGGAGTCACCGATACACGCTTATTAACGATAGGAATTCCCAACTCAGCCGCAATTTCATCACCAACAGCCACTAAATTAGCCGCCTTGATCGTAATCTTTTGATAAATTTTCTCCGCAGCACAATTGATATCTGGATCGATACAGTCCAAAAGAGAAATCCCCATGGTAATGGTTCTGATATCGAAGTTTTGCTCCTCAATCATGGCGATGGTCTCAGTAACTTGTCTAATATCCATGATAACCTCCTAGATATTATACATAGCTTCGAAAATCGCTGCACTCTGAATATTGATTTTTACATTCAAAGTTTGTCCAAAAGCTTCAAATTCATTACGAAGATAGGTAAAATCTTGCTTTTCATCACTAGAGACGACAGCCATCATCGTGAAATATTCATCCAAGACAGTTTGAGAGATATCATCAATATTCAATCCTAATTCTGCAATTTTGCCTGAAACACCTGCAACAATTCCAGATTTATCTTTACCAACAACAGTTATAATCGCTTTCATAAGCAAACTCCAATTCTTCTTTTAATAGGAAACCTGAACATTAAACAGGATTCTTTTCAAATAGTATAGCATAATTCTAACTAAAATACTCAAAAACGCCTGCTTACGAAGTTGTTCTTAAGCAAAAAACAATTTCGTAAACAAGCGTCTACTATCACAACTTATGATGAGTGTTCCCGCTAGGACCGAAATCCTAGCGGTAGACCAGAGCTAGACTAAGAGCACAAGACTCCATCATCATAACACTCAACAAAATTGATGATTTTATACTAATTCGATGATCGCCATTGGCGCTGCATCACCACGACGTGGTTCAGTTTTAAGGATACGAGTGTATCCACCGTTACGTTCAGCATAACGAGGTGCAATTTCTGAGAACAATTTTTGAAGTGCTGTAGTAGAAGTGTACTTATCAGTTGCTTCATCATAGTTTTCAGATGCGATTTCATTACGTACGAAAGCAGCTGCTTGACGACGTGCATGCAAATCACCACGTTTACCTAGAGTAATCATTTTTTCAACAGTTTTACGGATTTCTTTAGCACGAGCTTCAGTTGTCACGATTGATTCGTTGATCAAAAGGTCAGTTGTCAAATCGCGAAGCATTGCTTTACGTTGTGAGCTAGTGCGTCCTAGTTTACGGTAAGCCATGTATTCCTCCTTTATTTATCTTTTAATCCAAGACCCAAATCAATGAGTTTGAGTTTCACTTCTTCCAAACTCTTGCGTCCAAGATTTCGTACTTTCATCATCTCTGCTTCAGATTTTTCTGTCAAATCATGCACAGTATTGATACCGGCACGTTTCAAACAGTTGTATGAACGCACAGATAAGTCCAGTTCCTCAATCGTACGATCCAAAATACGATCGTCAGATTCAGTGTCAGCTTCTTTCATCACTTCAGTTGACTTAGCAATCTCAGTAAGATTTGTAAACAAATCAAGATGTTCTGTCAAAATACGTGCTGAAAGCCCTAAAGCATCTTCTGGAATAATTGTTCCATTTGTCAAGATTTCAAGGGTTAATTTGTCAAATCCATCATTGCTACCTACACGAGCAGGTTCCACTTGATAGTTGACTTTTGTAACTGGTGTATAAATAGAATCTACAGCAAGTGTTCCAACTGGTGCATTATCTTTTTTATTTTCATCAGCAGGTACATATCCACGACCACTGTTAACAGTCATAGTCGCTTTTAGAGAAGAACCTTCACCAATTGTAAAAAGATAATGATCTGGATTTACAATTTCAATATCGCTATCTGTCAAAATGTCACCAGCTGTTACTTCAGCAGGACCTTCAACATCCAGTTCGATGATTTTTTCGTCTTCAACGTACGATTTCACTGCAATTCCTTTAATGTTCAGAATGATTTGCATCACGTCTTCACGAACACCTGGAACTGTGTCAAACTCATGCAACACACCATCAATATTGATAGATGTCACAGCTGCTCCTGGTAGAGAAGCTAGAAGTACACGACGAAGAGAGTTACCAAGAGTTGTACCGTAGCCACGTTCAAGTGGTTCGATTACAAACTTGCCATAATCTTTATTTTCATCAATTTTTGTTATATTTGGTTTTTCAAACTCGATCATTTAGTTACTCCCTCTTAAACGAAAAGCAGTGTAATGCGATGATTATACACGGCGACGTTTTGGAGGACGAGCACCATTGTGTGGCACTGGAGTCACATCACGAATTGCTGTTACTTCAAGACCAGCGGCAGCAAGCGCACGAATAGCTGACTCACGACCAGAACCTGGACCTTTTACAGTAACTTCAACTGATTTAAGACCGTGTTCTTGTGCAGATTTAGCAGCAGCTTCAGAAGCCATTTGAGCAGCGAATGGTGTAGATTTACGAGAACCTTTGAAACCAAGAGCACCAGCTGATGACCAAGCAATTGCATTACCATGCACATCAGTAATCATAACAATAGTGTTATTAAATGTAGCGTGAATATGAGCAATACCAGATTCGATATTCTTTTTCACACGACGTTTACGTGTTGGTTTAGCCAAGACTTTTACCTCCTATATTATTTTTTCTTACCAGCAATCGCAACAGCTTTACCTTTACGAGTGCGAGCGTTGTTTTTAGTGTTTTGTCCACGGACAGGAAGTCCACGACGGTGACGGATACCACGGTATGAACCGATTTCCATCAAACGTTTGATGTTCAAGTTTACTTCACGACGAAGGTCACCTTCAACTTTGATTGCATCCACTTCACGACGGATAGCATCTTCTTGATCTGATGTAAGATCACGTACACGAACATCTTCTGAGATTCCAGCAGCAGCCAAAATTTTCTTAGATGTTGCAAGTCCGATACCATAAACATAAGTCAATGAGATTACTACACGTTTGTCATTTGGAATGTCAACTCCAGCAATACGAGCCATGTTTTCTCCTTTCTATCTTATCCTTGACGTTGTTTGTGTTTTGGATTTGCTGGGCAAATTACCATAACACGACCATTACGACGAATAACTTTACAGTATTCGCAAATTGGTTTGACCGATGGTCTTACTTTCATTTCTTATCCCTCCAAGTTTTTCGATTATTTAAAGCGGTAAGTGATACGTCCACGTGTCAAGTCATATGGACTCATTTCGACAGTAACACGATCTCCCGCTAAAATACGAATATAGTTTTTACGAATTTTACCAGAAACTGTTGCTAAAATCTGATGTCCATTTTCAAGTTCAACCGTAAACATTGCATTCGGCATTGTATCAACTACTTTGCCTTCAACTTCAATCACATCGTCTTTTGCCACGCAAAAGCACCTCCATAAATTTCGATTCGATGCCTCTAGACACAGAGACAACAATTATAAGTCAGACTATCTCAGTATAACATTTGTAGCGGATTTTTGCAAGTGTGAAAAACGCTTTATTTCAAATTTGTCAATACTTTTTCGATATCTGAGAAGACATCATTGATATCTTGATTACCTTCGATGTCATGAACCAAACCTTTGGCACGGTAGTGAGCAATGATTGGTTCTCCTTGAGCAATATTCACATCCAAACGACGTTTTACTGTCTCAGGTTTATCATCTTCACGTTGGTAGTAATCTTCTTCTTTATAGTCAACTGGTGGGTTAAAGACCTTGTGGAAAGTTTCTCCAGTTACACGGTGGATGATACGACCACTCAAACGTTCCAAGAGACTGTCAGGGTTCACCTCAATGTTGATGACCCCTTCTAGTTCAATGCCAAGTTCAGCCAATGTTTTGTCCAAGGCATGAGCTTGTTCGATTGTACGTGGGTAACCATCCAACAAGAATCCTGTTTCTTTAATATCATCTTGTGAAAGACGTTCTTTTACGATTCCATTTGTAACTTCATCAGGAACCAATTCACCCTTGTCAATGTATGACTTAGCAAGAACACCCATTTCAGTTTGATTTGCCATAGCAGCGCGGAACATATCACCTGTTGAGATATGTGCAACATGGAATTGTTCTACGATTTTTGCTGCTTGAGTTCCCTTACCTGCACCAGGTAAGCCCATAATCAAAAGATTCATGATTTGATCTCCTTATTTTATTTTTAAATAGAGGCAAAAAATATTTTCACCTCTATTTAAAAACAAAATAGAAGAGGGGAGACCAAACTCTTACAAATGTTAGAGTTAAACCTCCACTCCCTCAGCATTTACTATTCAAGTAAATACTTCTATTTTATTCTGTTCTATCCATGAAACCAACATACTTACGTTTCAATAAGTAACCTTCTAATTGTTTGATTCCTTCAATACCTGTAGAGATAATGATCAAAAGACTAGTACCTCCAAAAGCAACTGCTTCTGAAAGTCCGAAAATATCTTTTGCTACGATCGGTAAAATAGAAATCACACCAAGGAAGAGAGAACCAACAGTTGCAAGACGACGAAGAAGTTTAGACATATATTCTTCTGTACCTTTACCAGGACGAACTCCGTGGATATAGGCACCGCTCTTTTGTAGATTCTCTGCCGCTTTTTCAGGATTAATCTGTACAAACGTATAGAAGAATGTAAAGAGAATAATCAATAAAGCATACATGGCAATACCAGTTGGTGAAGTTGTTGCCAGCATTTCTTGTGCTGTTCTTACCCAAGCCCAATCATGACCTGTAGCGCTCAAAAACTGAAGAATAGCCGCAGGCGCTGCAGTAATCGAACTTGCAAAGATAACAGGGATAACTCCAGCAGGGTTTACCTTCAAAGGAAGGTAAGAGCTAGATGGAGCACCTTGTGCAACCTTAGTATATTGGATTGGAATTTTGTATTCTGCTTGTTGAACATAAGTTGTAAAGTAAATGATCAACAATACAGTAATAATCAAAATGATTACAAAAATAATAGATGAGTTGATACGGTCACTTGGAACGTTCACAAAGTAGTCCACATAGATGCCCTGAATCATCTCTGGAATTGAGGCAACAATCCCGGCAAAGATAATCATAGAAACACCATTTCCGTATCCCTTATCTGTAATTTGCTCTCCCAACCACGTCACAATCATACTACCAGCTGTTAAGATGATACCAATCATGATAAAGACTTGTGGTGTAAGAGCTGTTTTCAACAATTGAGCTCCAGCCAAAGTATTAAAACCAGCTGTAATCCCGATAGATTGCACAAAGGCTAGAACAAGAGCAATATAACGAGTAGCTTGATTTAATTTTCTTCGACCTACTTCCCCTTGTTTACCCCACTCTACAAATTTGGGTAAAATATCCATTTGCAAGAGTTGGACAACGATAGAGGCCGTAATGTAGGGACTAACACCCAGAGCAAAAACCGAGAAGTTTTTCATGGCATTCCCTGACACCAAGCTCAACATGTTTAAGAAGGATAATCCACTTAAAGCATTCAAGCTATTGGCATTCACACCAGGAACTGTAATACTAGTCCCGATACGAAAGACCAACACGATAAAAATTGTAAACAAAATTTTTGATCGAACCTGCTTGACTTTAAGAGCTTCTCTTAATAATTTAAAAAACATAGGTCACCTCTCTTAGATGACTTCTACTGAACCACCTTTAGCAGTGATAGCTTCTTCAGCTGATTTAGAGAATTTAGCTGCTTTCACAGTCAATTTCTTAGTCAACTCACCGTTACCAAGAATTTTAACGCCTGATTTTTCAGCTTTAACAATTCCTGCTTCGATAAGAACAACTGGAGTAACTTCAGCACCATCTTCAAAGACGTTCAATTGGTCAAGGTTCACAATTGCGTATTCTTTAGCGTTGATATTAGTGAATCCACGTTTTGGAAGACGACGGAACAATGGAGTTTGTCCACCTTCAAAACCAAGGCGAACTCCGCCACCGCTACGAGCTTTTTGACCTTTTTGACCACGACCAGAAGTTTTACCGTTACCTGATGAAGTACCACGACCAACGCGGTTACGTACTTTACGAGAACCTTCTGCAGGTTTCAATTCATGAAGTTTCATTTTTATTTTCTCCTCTTTTGTAAAATGCTAGCGCCGATAAGGGAGAAAAGGTTGTCTCCCCCATCAACTCGCCTATACGACGTCATCATAGATGACTATATCTAGTTTTAGGGGATGGTATAGTGCACATCCCCTAAAAATTCATTAGTTTACTTCTTCAACTGTTACCAAGTGAGATACTGCAGTGATCATACCACGGATAGCAGCGTTATCTTCTTTAATAACAGAGCTGTTCAATTTGCCAAGTCCAAGTGCTACAACAGTTTTACGTTGTGATGGAATGCGTCCGATTGGAGACTTAGTCAAAGTAATTTTAATTTGAGCCATTTTATCCCCTTTCTTATGCCAAATCAGAAACTGAAATACCACGAAGGGCAGCAACTTCTTCAGCGCGTTTCAATTGTTTCAAACCTTCAACAGTTGCACGAACAATGTTGATTGGAGTGTTAGAACCAAGTGATTTAGATGTAATATCTGCCACACCTGCCAATTCCACAACGGCACGAACTGCACCACCAGCGGCAACTCCAGAACCTTCTACAGCAGGTTTCAACAATACTTTAGCTCCACCGAATTCTGAAAGAACTTCGTGTGGAATTGTTGTTCCAACCATAGGAACTTCAATCAAGTTTTTCTTAGCATCATCTACTGCTTTACGGATTGCTTCTGGAACTTCTTGAGCTTTACCAGTACCAAATCCTACGCGACCATTGTGGTCACCAACAACAACAAGAGCTGCGAAACGAAGACGACGTCCACCTTTAACAACTTTTGTAACACGGTTGACAGCAACTACGCGTTCTTCTAATTCAACTGCATTGTCTTTAAATGCCATTTTCTAGTGTCCTCCTATTAGAATTTCAATCCGTTTTCACGAGCTGCATCAGCCAAAGCTTTCACACGTCCGTGATATAGATATCCACCGCGGTCGAACACCACTTCTGAAATACCTTTAGCGTTTGCACGTTCTGCAACGAGTTTACCGACAGCAACGGCTTGTTCAGTTTTAGTTCCTTTTGAAACTTCTTTATCAAGAGTTGAAGCACTTGCGAGCGTTACACCCGCTACGTCATCAATCACTTGAGCGTAGATGCCTGTATTAGAACGGAATACGTTCAAACGTGGGCGATCAGCAGTTCCAGAGAGTTTTCCGCGAACGCGACGGTGGCGTTTTTGGCGGAGTTTGTTTTTATCTGGTTTTGAAATCACAGTTTTCACCTCTTTAGTTTTAAATCGTGTGCTATGCACAAAGTTGGAAAATAGGTTGGTGGTTGAGAATCAACCACTCAACATTATTTACCTGTTTTACCTTCTTTACGGCGAACGAATTCACCAACGTAACGGATACCTTTACCTTTATATGGTTCTGGCGAACGAAGGCTACGTACGTAAGCAGCTGTTTGACCAACTACTTCTTTTGAAATTCCGCTAACAACGATTGTTGTTGGGTTTGGAAGTTCAAAAGTAATACCTTCTGGAGCTTCAACTTCGTCTGGATGAGATTTACCAACAGCCAAAACAAGTTTAGATCCTTGAAGTTGTGCACGGTAACCAACCCCGCGCATTTCAAGTTCTTTCTTGAATCCTTCTGATACACCAACAACCATGTTGTTCAAAAGGGCACGAGTAGTTCCGTGGATAGTTTTCATTTCTTTTGAATCGTTTGGACGGTGAAGAGTTACTTCTGTACCTTCCACACGGATTTCAATATCTTTTGAGAACTCACGAGTAAGTTCTCCTTTAGGTCCTTTTACAGTTACAACGTTGTCATTGTTGGTGATTTCAACACCAGCAGGCAACACGATAACTTTATTACCAATACGTGACATGTTTATTTTCTCCTGTTAAATTGTCAGGCCAAGACGGCCAGTTTTCACGGGGTTAAATCGATTTCTCGATTTAAAGGAACATTTAGGTTTCAATTTCAAAGTGAATCTAGGCATCGTCTCGCAGGCATAACTTTGGGTTAGGCAAGAGACGATAACGAAGAGTCACAAAGAAATTGGGAGCTAAATATTACCAAACGTAAGCGATAACTTCCCCACCAACATTCTTTTGGCGTGCTTCTTTATCAGTAAGCAAACCTTCAGAAGTTGAAAGGATAGCAATTCCAAGTCCGTTAAGAACTTTTGGAAGGTCTTCACGTTTTTTGTAGACACGAAGTCCTGGTTTAGAAACACGTTTCAAGTTAGTGATAACTTTTTCACCGTTTGGTCCGTATTTAAGGAATACACGGATGATACCTTGTTTGTCATCTTCGATGATTTCAACGTTTTTTACAAAACCTTCGCGTTTAAGGATTTCAGCAATCCCTTTTTTGATGTTTGATGCAGGTACTTCAAGTACTTCGTGTTTAGCTTGGTTAGCGTTACGAATACGAGTTAGGAAGTCTGCGATTGGGTCAGTCATAACCATTTTGTTTTTCTCCTCTTACTAGTAGTTTGCAAGTTGCACTTGCTAGTTAATGATTGAGCTGGGCTCAGAATATGTTTCTAGGTTTCAATTCCTAAGTGAGTCTAGGCATCTGCTTGCAGGCATAACTTGAGTTAGGCAAAAGCAGATAACGACGAATCACGACGGGATTGAAAGCTAGAATTACCAAGATGCTTTTGTTACACCAGGGATTTGTCCTTTGTAAGCTAATTCACGGAAGCAAACACGGCAAAGTTTAAATTTGCGGTAAACTGAATGTGGACGACCACATTTTTCACAACGAGTATAAGCTTGAGTAGAGAACTTCGCTGGACGTTTGTTCTTAGCAATCATTGATTTTTTAGCCATTAGATTTACCTCCTATATTATTTTGCAAAAGGCATTCCAAGGCCTGTAAGCAATGCACGTGACTCTTCGTCAGTGTTAGCAGTTGTTACGATAACGATGTCAAGACCACGAGTTTTGTCAACGTCATCAAAATTGATTTCTGGGAAGATCAACTGTTCTTTCACACCAAGTGTGTAGTTTCCGCGTCCATCAAATGATTTTGTTGGAACACCGTGGAAGTCACGTACACGTGGAAGTGAAACTGAAACCAATTTATCCAAGAATTCGTACATACGTTCACCACGAAGGGTAACTTTTGCACCGATCGCAACACCTTCACGAAGACGGAAGCCGGCGATTGATTTTTTAGCTTTAGTGATAAGTGGTTTTTGACCTGAGATAAGTGCCAATTCTTCAGCAGCTTTTTCAAGGCTTTTAGCGTTTGATACAGCTTCACCAACACCCATGTTCAAAACGATCTTATCTACTTTAGGCACAGCCATCACTGATGAGTAGTTGAATTGTTCTGTCAAAGCAGGAACTACTTCATTAAGATATTTTTCTTTTAAACGATTTGCCATTATACTTCTCCTTTCCTTCGTGATTAATCAAGCACTTCGCCTGATTTTTTGTTGTAGCGAACTTTTTTACCGTCTACAAATTTGTAACCAACACGACCAGCTACACCATTTTTGTCCAAAACTTGAACGTTTGATACGTGGATAGCTGCTTCTTTTTCGATGATCCCACCTTGAGGAAGCTCGTTAGTTGGACGTTGGTGTTTCTTAACGACGTTAACACCTTCAACGATAACTTTGTTTACTTTTGGAAGGGCAGTAAGGACAACAGCTTCTGTTCCCTTATCTTTACCAGCGATTACGCGAACTTTGTCGCCTTTTTTTACAAACATTAGGTTTCTCCTTGATTTTTCTTACGCCCATAAGGGCACCCTGGAGGTAAATCCAGGGGACTAGTTTGTTTCTAAAAATTAAAGTACTTCTGGAGCAAGTGACACGATCTTCATGAAGCCACCTTCACGCAATTCACGTGCAACTGGGCCAAAGATCCGTGTTCCGCGAGGAGTTTTGTCTTCACGGATGATAACTGCTGCGTTTTCGTCAAATTTGATGTATGAACCATCAGCACGACGAGCACCTGATTTAGTACGAACGATAACTGCTTTAACAACGTCACCTTTTTTAACCGCACCACCAGGAGTAGCTTGTTTTACAGATGCCACGATAACATCACCGATGTTTGCAAATTTACGTCCTGAACCACCAAGAACTTTGATAGTCAAGATTTCGCGAGCACCGCTGTTGTCTGCGACTTTCAAACGAGTTTCTGTTTGAATCATTTCAGTTTTCTCCTTTCAGGTTTGATTAGATGATGACCGCTTCTTCAACAACTTCTACAAGACGGAAACGTTTTGTAGCTGAAAGCGGGCGAGTTTCCATGATACGTACGATATCGCCTTCTTTGGCAACATTGTTTTCATCATGAGCTTTGTATTTTTTAGAGTAGTTAATACGTTTACCATAGACTGGGTGGTTACGTTTTGTTTCAACTACAACTGTGATTGTCTTGTCCATTTTGTCAGATACAACACGTCCAACAAGAACTTTACGATTATTGCGTTCCATTGAAATTTCTCCTTCCCTAGTCTATTATTTCGCTTCAGATTGAACTGTTTTGATACGAGCGATTTGTTTTTTAACTTCTTTCAAGCGAGCTGTTTGTTCCAATTGACCAGTAGCAGCTTGGAAACGAAGTTCAAACAATTCTTTTTTCAATTCGTTTTCGCGCTTCGCGAGTTCTTCTTGAGAAAGACCACGAAGTTCTTTAACAAATTCTTTTACTTCATTAAGTTTCATGCCTTCTCCTTATTCTGCTTCACGTTTTACGAATTTACATTTAACTGGCAATTTGTGGCTAGCAAGACGAAGCGCTTCGCGTGCAATCTCTTCAGATACACCAGCAATTTCGAACATCACTTTACCACGTTTAACTGGTGCTACCCAACCTTCAGGTGCCCCTTTACCAGATCCCATACGCACACCGATAGCTTTAGCAGTGTATGATTTGTGTGGGAAGATTTTAATCCAAACTTTACCACCACGTTTCATGTAACGAGTCATGGCGATACGAGCAGCTTCGATTTGGCGGTTAGTGATCCAGTGGCTAGTTGTAGCTTGAAGACCGTATTCACCAAATGCTACTTCTTTTCCACCTTTTGCTTCACCGCGCATTTTTCCACGGAATTCACGACGGTGTTTAACACGTTTAGGTACTAACATTGGTTATTTACCTCCTTTAGTGTTTTTGCGAGCTGGAAGAACTTCACCACGGTAGATCCATACTTTAACACCAAGTTTACCGTATGTAGTATCTGCTTCTTCCCAAGCGTAATCGATATCTGCACGAAGTGTGTGAAGTGGAACAGTTCCTTCAGAGTATCCTTCAGCACGGGCGATATCTGCACCGTTCAAACGACCTGATACTTGAGTTTTGATTCCTTTTGCTCCAGCACGCATTGCACGTTGGATTGCTTGTTTTTGTGCACGACGGAAAGCAACACGTTGCTCCAATTGACGAGCAATTCCTTCACCTACAAGGTGAGCATCCAAATCAGGTTGTTTGATTTCGATGATGTTGATGTGTACTTGTTTTCCAGTCAATTTGTTAAGTTTCGCACGGAGTGCATCAACGTTAGCACCACCTTTACCGATAACCATACCTGGTTTAGCAGTGTGAAGTGAAACGTTAACTTTGTTTACTGCGCGTTCGATTTCGATAGTTGAAACTGCTGCGTCAGCAAGTTCTTTTTGAACGAATTTACGGATTGCAAGATCTTCATGAAGGTAATCCGCGTATTCTTTTTCAGCATACCATTTGGCATCCCAATCACGGATGATGCCGACACGCATACCAATTGGATGTACTTTTTGACCCACGATTTTACCTCCTTATTTTTCTGCAACAGCTACAGTGATGTGAGCTGTACGTTTGTTGATTGGTGAAGCTGAACCTTTCGCACGTGGACGGAAACGTTTCATAGTTGGTCCTTCGTTTGCGAATGCTTCAGATACTACCAAGTTAGCTTTATCCAAACCAAAGTTGTTTTCAGCGTTAGCTACAGCTGAGTTCAAAACTTTCAAGATGATTTCAGCGGCTTTGTTTGGAGTGAATGTCAAGATTGCGATTGCATCGGCTACGCTTTTACCACGGATGTTATCAAGAACAAGACGTGATTTACGAGGTGAAACACGTACTGTACGAGCCATTGCTTTAGCTGAAGTAATTTCTGCCATTTATGTTCTCCTTATTTTCTACGTGTTTTCTTGTCGTCTGCAGCGTGACCTTTGTAAGTACGAGTCGGTGCAAATTCACCAAGTTTGTGACCTACCATGTCTTCTTGGATGTAAACAGGTACGTGTTTACGTCCGTCATAAACTGCAATAGTGTAACCAATGAAACTTGGGAAGATCGTTGAACGACGTGACCAAGTTTTAATAACTTTTTTCTTTTCGTCGTTAGCTTGAGCTTCAACTTTTTTCATCAAATGCTCATCGACGAAAGGTCCTTTTTTAAGACTGCGTCCCATTTTTATATTTTCTCCTTTAAATGTTGTACCACAGCGGCTTGCGCTCTTATGGAGCGCTACCGAGCTGGCGGATTTACTAGTTGCTTAAGCGACTAGTTTAATATTATTTCTCGTTGCGACGACGAACGATAAGTTTGTCAGATTTCGCTTTCTTGTTACGAGTTTTAAGACCAAGAGCAGGTTTGCCCCATGGAGTAGATGGTGCTTTACGACCAACTGGTGCTTTACCTTCACCACCACCGTGTGGGTGATCGTTAGGGTTCATTACAGAACCACGAACTGTTGGGCGGATACCTTTCCAACGGCTACGTCCTGCTTTACCAAGGTTTACAAGTCCATGTTGTTCGTTTCCGACAACACCAACTGTAGCACGGCAAGTTCCAAGAATCATACGAACTTCACCTGATTGAAGACGAACAAGAACGTATTTACCTTCAGAACCCAATACTTGAGCAGATGCACCAGCAGCACGTACCAATTCACCACCACGACCAGGTTTCAACTCGATGTTGTGGATCAAAGTACCAACTGGGATGTTAGCAAGTGGAAGAGCGTTTCCGACTTTGATATCTGCTTCTGGACCTGAAACGATACGTTGACCTACTTCAAGACCTTTTGGAGCGATGATGTATGCTTTCACACCGTCAGTGTAGTGTACAAGAGCGATGTTTGCAGAACGGTTTGGATCGTACTCGATTGTTTTAACAACTGCTTCAACATTGTCTTTGTTACGTTTGAAGTCAACCAAACGGTAGAAACGTTTGTGTCCACCACCTTGGTGACGAACTGTGATACGACCGTTGTTGTTACGACCAGCCTTGCTCTTCAATGCAACAAGCAATGATTTTTCAGGAGTGCTTGTTGTGATTTCAGCGAAATCCAAAGAAGTCATATTACGGCGACCGTTTGTTGTTGGTTTATAAACACGAATTCCCACGATATTTCCTCCTTAGATTATTCAGCTTCAGCAGCAAACAACTCGATTGCTTTAGAATCAGCTGTAAGTGTGATGATAGCTTTTTTAGTTTTGTTAGTAAAACCAGTGTAACGTCCAACACGTTTAGCTTTTGGTTTTACGTTGATTGTGTTAACATTAGCAACTTTAACACCTTCGAAAGCAGCTTCAACAGCTTGCTTGATCAAAAGTTTGTGTGCACGAGTGTCAACTTCAAATACATATTTTCCTGCTTCAAGTTGAGCCATTGAGCTTTCAGTGATTACAGGTTTTTTGATAACATCATACAAATTCATTATGCAAGAACCTCCTCGATTTTAGAGATAGCTGCTTGAGTAACAAGAAGTTTGTCACTATTTGCGATGTCAAGAACACTTGCAGTTGTAGCAGTCGCAACTTTCACGTTTGGAAGGTTACGAGCTGAGAGAGCTGCGAATTCGTTTCCTTCTTCAAGAATAACAAGGACTTTAGAATCGATGCTCAAAGCTGCAAGAACTTTTGCAAATTCAGCAGTTTTTGGAGCTGTAAATTCAAGAGAATCAACGGCTACAAATTTATTTTCAGCAACTTTTTCTGAGTAAACAGATTTAAGCGCAAGGCGACGAACTTTTTGAGGAAGTTTGTACGCATAGCTACGTGGAGTTGGTCCGAAGACGATTCCACCACCACGCCATTGTGGAGAGCGGATAGAACCTTGACGAGCACGCCCAGTTCCTTTTTGACGCCATGGTTTGCGTCCGCCACCTGAAACAGCTGAGCGGTTTTTAACTGCGTGAGTTCCTTGACGAAGGCTAGCACGTTGGCTGATGATCACATCAAACACAACAGATTGGTTTGGTTCGATACCAAAGATTGCATCGTTAAGAACAACTTCGCCAGCTTGTTTACCAGTTTGGTCGAATAATGTTACATTTGCCATTTTGACTGTATTCCCCTTTCCTTATTATTTACCAGCTTTAACTGCTGATTTGATAGTGATAAGAGATTTCTTAGCACCTGGTACGTTACCTTTGATAAGGATAACGTTCTTTTCTGGAACAACTTGTACAACTTCAAGGTTTTGAATTGTTACGCGGTCACCACCCATACGTCCTGCAAGATTTTTACCTTTGAATACGCGGTTAGGTGCAACAGGTCCCATAGAACCTGGACGACGGTGGTAACGAGAACCGTGAGCCATTGGTCCACGTGATTGTCCGTGGCGTTTGATAACACCTTGGAAACCTTTACCTTTAGAAGTACCAGTTACGTCAACAACGTCTCCAGCTGCGAATGTTTCAACTGTGATTTCAGCACCAACTTCCAAGCCTTCAACGTTTTTGAATTCACGAATGAAGCGCTTAGGAGCCGTGTTAGCTTTCGCTACATGTCCTTTAGCAGGTTTGTTGCTCAATACTTCGCGTTTGTCATCGAAACCAACTTGGATAGCGTTGTATCCGTCTGTTTCAACAGTTTTAACTTGAAGAACAACGTTTGGAGTTGCTTCAATAACTGTTACAGGGATCAATTCGCCAGCTTCAGTGAAGATTTGAGTCATTCCCACTTTTTTCCCTAAGATTCCTTTTGTCATGAGAAAATAGTTCCTTTTCTATATTTTTTATTCAAAAAGTTTTTAACGAGCGTTTTTTATGCTCAAGGTATCAAGCTTTAGATTAAAGTTTGATTTCTACGTTTACACCACTTGGAAGATCCAATTTCATCAAAGCATCAACTGTTTTTTGAGTTGGGTTAACGATATCGATCAAACGTTTGTGTGTACGCATTTCAAATTGTTCGCGAGAATCTTTATATTTGTGAGTCGCACGAATGATTGTGTAGAGGCTACGCTCAGTTGGAAGTGGGATTGGACCCGCAACTTGTGCACCTGTACGAGTAGCTGATTCTACGATTTTTGCAGCCGCTGTATCAAGCGTACGGTGTTCGTAAGCTTTCAAACGGATACGGATTTTTTTGTTTGCCATCTTTTTCTCCTTTTCGTCTATTTAAGATAATAGGCTAGCTCCACAAGAAAACCGACGCGGTGTTGCGTGGCAATGCAACCGAGCGTGTCGCAACCTCTTGCATCAAAGCTAAGGCTGTAATTTACAGCACCATAATAGAATAACACAAAGCCCCTGCGATTGCAAGGGTTTTGTTGCTGTTTTTTAAAATTTTTAACATGAAAATGTTTTCTTTTTTAGCAGGTCATTTATTTATGTATTCTATGGAAGAAAGTTACTCTCTCTTCACCTGTTCATAGATTTCTTTTCCGTCATTAAGCTTATCCCAAATCACTACTTGCCCACTTTGGAGCGATTTTTGCACATCTATAATTCGTTGGTTGGACGACCCTCGAAACTGGAGCATGAGATTTCTCTTAGTTCGGTCATACCGTCCATCGACAAGAATGTCAATCAATGATAAGAGTTCCAGTTTATCTGGAGTTTCCAACATCATTTCTTCCCATGTATAGCCCGTCCATGACCAGACGTCCTTGTCTGGCAATTCCTTTCGAATGCGCTTAACGAGCGGCAAAAGAATACCCGTATTGAGAAAGGGCTCCCCTCCCAGCAAGGTCAAGCCTTGAACATAAGGTTGAGCGAGATCTGTCATGATCTGTTCTTCTAATTCTGCTGTATAGGGAATGCCAGCATTGAAAGACCAAGTCGCTACATTATAACACCCCTCACAGTGAAACATACAGCCTGATACATAGAGAGAGTTACGCACGCCTTCGCCATCAACAAAGTTGAAGGCCTTGTAATCAATAATGCGACCTTGACTGAGTTCCTCGCTTTTCCATTCTTGTGGTTTTGGATTATTCATTCGCTACCTCTATCCAATAACGTTCGACTCCATTGCGAACATCCTCAAGGAGCCCACCATTTACTAAAATGACTGCTCTGCTAGCAGGATTATTTACGCTACAGGTCACAAGAGTTCTCTTGATGTTCTTTCCCTTAGCAACTTGCAAGCCCTGACGGAGAGTTTCCTTAGCATAACCCTTGCCTCTTTCTGATGGACGAATGGAGTAGCCAATGTGGCCAGCATAATTCAGTAACCCCTCATTCAGTCTCAATCGCAGATTCAAAAATCCTAGAGCACGACCTACATCATCAAATGATACAAATTGAATAGAAGGAACACGATTTTCAGGCAAGTTTATTCCCATCTCTTTTTGCATATTTGTTTCCAACCACTCTTCATACACAAAGTTCTCTGTATCCCAAAATCCTCCATCATGGGCTGATTGGCTCTTTTCAAACTCTGCCATCATCTCTAAAACTGTTTCTTTATCTGCTAATCTTGGTCTGCGTAGTTCCATCCTTACCTCCCACTATGAGAAAAGCGAGAGCTGACTCTCATACTCTTCGAAAATCAAATTCAAACCACGTCAGCGTCACCTTACCGTAGATATATGTAACTGACTTCGTCAGTCTTATCTACAACCTCAAAGCAGTGCTTTGAGCAACCTGCGGCTAGCTTCCTAGTTTGCTCTTTGATTTTCATTGAGTATCACTTTTATTTTTTCTTGTTCTTGTTTAAAAATTGTTCTCTGAGGCTAAGCAAACGTTCTTTCTTACCAGCTCCACCTTTAGAGTGTTTCTCGTGATAACGGGTCACTTGTGCACGCCCCTTATCGTCTAATTGATATTTTCCCATTTCAGTTCTTTCTAATTGGTTACTTGGTGACCAGCTATTTTAATCGTTGAGCCGTTCATGTGTTTGACACGCGCTGCGATTTCCTTGTGACGCCCATTGACCATCGGTCTCGCTTGAGGATTACCTAAATAGCCACAAGTCCGTTTAACAACGTCTACTGTTTTAGGGTCGCTATTGCCACAGTTAGGACAAGCAAATCCTCTCTCAGTTGGTTCAAAATCCCCTTCAAAGTCACACTTGTAGCAACGGTCAATTGGTGTATTGGTCCCAAGATAGCCCACACGGTCATAGGCATAGTCCCAGACAGCTTCCAAGGCCTTTGGATTTTGCTGAAGGACTGGATACTCACAATAATGGATGAAACCACCCGACGCACCTGCTTCTGGATAGACTTTCTCAAAATCCAATTTTTCAAACGGTGTTGGATTTTTACGAACATCGTAGTGGAAAGAGTTGGTGTAGTATTCCTTATCTGTAATATCAGGAATAGAGCCAAACTTGTCTGTATCTAGTCGACAAAAACGGTCTGTCAAACTTTCAGATGGTGTTGAGTAGATAGAGAAATGATAGCCATATTGATCTGACCACTCTTCTACACGGCGTTTCATATCGCGAATGATGTCTAGCGTGAATTCCTTAGCATCTGGATTACTTTCCCAGCTGTTACCAAAGAAAACTGTCGCTACTTCGTACAAACCGATATAGCCTAGTGAAACTGTCGCACGACGATTCTTAAAGAGCTGGTCAACGCTTTCTTCTTTACCTAGACGATGACCAAAAGCACCGTATTGATAAAGGATAGGAGCATTTGCTGGTGTTGCTTCCTTGGTCCGTTCGACACGATAAACTAGAGCATCTTCTGCAATGTTCATCCGCTCGTTAAAGATTTCCCAGAACTTATTCATATCACCTTCAGACTCAAGGGCAATACGAGGAAGATTGACCGTCACCACCCCTAGATTCATACGGCCAGAGTTAACTTCAACTCCATTTTCATCCTTCCATCCTTGAAGGAATGAACGACATCCCATCGGAACCTTGAAGGAACCTGTCAATTCGATAATCTTATCATAAGACAAGACATCTGGGTACATCCGCTTGGTTGCACACTCAAGAGCCAACTGCTTAATGTCGTAGTTGGGAGTCCCTTCTTCTAAGTTGAGTCCTCTTTTAAGCGTGAAGATAAGTTTAGGGAAGATAGCTGTGCGGTGTTCTGAACCAAGTCCCTTGATTCGGATGTTCAAGATAGCTTTTTGAATTTCACGCTCAAAACGATTGGTTCCCAGACCAAAACCTAGTGAAGTAAAAGGTGTTTGCCCATTTGAAGTGAAGAGAGTATTGATTTCATACTCGAGAGATTGCATGGCATCATAGATATCTTTTTGGGTTTTCTTCCAAGCGTAATCTTCCCGTTTGTCAGGTAAGACCCATTCTTCCGCATCCTTGAGGTGTTTTTGGTAATTCTTCTCTGCATAAGGCGCCAAAACTTCATCGATACGGTCAGCTGAACAGCCACCGTACTGGCTAGAAGCAACGTTGGCGATAATTTGAGAAATCTGAGCTGTCGCAGTCTGGATAGACTTGGGACTTTCTACCTCTGCATTTCCAATCTTAAAGCCATTCTCCAACATACCTTTAAAATCAATCAAACAGCAGTTGGTCATAGGTGTATAAGGACTGTAGTCCAAATCGTGATAGTGGATATCCCCTTTTTGATGGGCATTGGCTACATGCTTAGGAAGCATTTGCAGTCCGATTGATTTCCCAACAATCCCTGCTGTCAAATCACGCTGGGTATTAAAGACATCGCTGTCTTTATTAGCATTTTCATTGACAACGGCCTGGTCTTTGTTGAGAAGTTTATGGATGCTAAAGTTGATATCTGTCGCTTTTGAACGCTCAAAATCCCTTTGTGTCCGATAAGTAATATACTCCTCAGCTAGCGCATATTCTTTGGCTTCAAGGAGTTCATGTTCTACGATATTTTGAATTTCGTAAATCTTAACCCCCTGTGGAAAGCGACTATGAATTTCTGTGACAATTCGCTCGGTCAGAGCATCGAGGCGTTTTTCGACCAGGGGTGTCACATCCATAACCTTGTCAGCCGCCTTGTGGAGAGCCTTGTCAATCTTGTCCACATCAAATACAACACGTCTCCCATCTCGTTTTTCAACGAAGAGAGTTGGCAAAATTGTAATTTTTTCTTCTAGTGCAATCATATGCATGCTCTTTTCTAAAATGTTCTTTCTAAAAAGTATTATACCACTCTAAAAAGAAAAATCAATATCTTGTGTTAAAAATCCTAAAATTTTTAAAAATACACAAGATATTGATTTCGTTATTTAATTTTATAGACTTTAAACTCTGAGTAATCAGTCTTTACTGGTTGGTAATTTTCTTTCAAAATTGTTTCCACTTCAGACCAGACTGCTACCTTATCATTCACCACAATCACCTTAGGTTGGTTTTCTTTCAAGTCATTGATTAAACTAGTTTTATTCTCTTCTGTACTCGTGTAAAGAAGAGGTGATGGGAACATGGATCCAGACAAACGCTGGCTTTCTTTATACATCTGAACATGTGAATCCCAAATATAGATTTGGTCACCATCACTCGTCTCTTGTTTGACTCTATCTACCACTTGATGTTGTTCTCTATAAGAAGCTGGATGCAAGACAAAACGAGCTACAAAAGGAATTGCAATCAGATAAACCACCACTAGGATCGGTAAGTAGAGATTCCCTTTCATGAATTTTTTCCATAGAGTAGGAACTTCCTCTCTTCTCCGACGACGAGCTCCTCTAGCTGAATGTTTCCCACGAATACTGGTCATCAAAAGAAGGAGTAAAAATGGAAGGATTAGAATCAAACGCGAACCGTGAAGAGATTCTTGAGAAAAAAGCAACAAAGCTAATACAAATAAGAAAGCAAAACTAGCTGGCACTGAAATAACATACAATCTTGATGCCTTTGATTGGAACAATCCTAGAAAAACAAGGAAGAGAGCTCCTAAACCAAAGGTCAACAAACCATAGAATACAACATTATCCATTAGTTGAGGATTCGTAAAGACCTGAAGGGAATCAATCGGATATAAAAGACTTCCCATAGCTCCTCCAAAACTACCTGAAGTAAGCACATAGTAGCCTACTGGATAAAAGATGAGAGAAAAGCCAAGTGCTGCTGCAAAAAACTGATAAACTCCATGAGCAAAGCGACCATGCCCAACATTAAAGACAAATAAACCAATCGTTACTACTACAGTAAAGAGAAGACTTGTAAGAGGCTCTATGAAAAATGATAGACCCAAAAAGATCCCCAGACGTAGAAATCCCTTGTCATGGTTAGGATTTGATAGATAAGCTGCTATGAACGAAAATCCTGCAAACAGGAATGGCAGAGCTAAGATCGTAGCATAGCCTCCTCCAAAACCGAGACCGGATACCAAAATATAAAATATGGTTAGGAGTTGCTTGGCTTGTTCCCTTTGTCCCGTCAGATAGTCAGTTGAAGAAAAGAGGAAGTAACCTCCTCCTAAGAGAGCTAGCCATTCTACCAAGGCAAAAAGAATGCCTCCTTGGGTAATATAAAGTGGCAAGTAATAAAGAAGACCGTGACTAGCATAATAGCTACTGTAGAGCTGTCCTCCCTGATGTAAAGCCCACCCTATATACAAATCCTGCGCCTGAGAGGGACTTACCATATCTAAAAGTAAAGGTAGCACCACAGAAAAAACCGTTGCAATCGTACTTCCAATGATGAGTCTGAAAAATGGAAAAGCTACCTGTTCTTCTTTTTCTACATGAGATTCAAGGTTCCTATCCAGTCTATTTTCAATTTCATTACTCTGTATCGTTTCGGATACTTCTTCGATTCTGCCATATACAGCCATGTCGTTTCTCCTATTCAATTTATCTGTCTTAGTATATCAAAAAGACCTAAAATTGTCAGCTTGCGATGGCTGTTTGAGTGATTTTTTGCATAGTTTCACAAAGGTTTCAATTTCCCGAAATCGGTGTAAATGCGTCTGTTTAAATGACATGATATAATCCAATTCTTTCTGAGTCAGCATCATTCCCCCTCTATCTTTCTATTCGTAAAAGGCAAGAAAAATAGGACTGGTTTGTGTCCTAAGTCCTAGATTTCTTATAAGATAGGGGCGAATAACTGGGCAATTTCCTTAATCAATTTTTGATACCAGCTATTTTTTATCGTATGAGGGAAAATTTCTTGCGATACTGAAAAAATCTCCTCAAAATCTTTTTGAATCTCTGTGATTGATGCCGTTTTATATAGCAAAACTGCATCTTCATAGTGATGAAGCAAACTTCTATAATCTAGATTAATGGTTCCAACTGCAGCAAAGTCCTTGTCCACTAGGATTTGTTTACTGTGGATAAAGCCTGGACTATACTCAAAAATCCTGACTCCTGCTGACAAAAGATCCGGATAGGCTCCTCTTGTTATGAGCTGGATTAATTTTTTATCCGGAATGAAAGGAGTCACGATGCGGACATCAACACCTCTCATGGCTGCATTTTTAATACTCTCAGTTAAATCATAGTCAATAATCAAATAGGGGGTTGTGATATAGACTGAATCAGTAGCCTGATTAATCAAACTTTGATAAACTTTTTTCCCTACCTGAGTACGGAAGATGGGCTTGGGTCCACTACCGTAAGGAATGCAGAGCCCTTGGCCAGAACAAGGCTGATTTTCCAAGTGATACTGGTCAAAATCGCTGATTTCCCCACGATTAATGTACCAAGTCATCAAAAAGAGACGGGTGAGAGCCTTGACACCAGGGCCATCTAAGCGAATCCCACTGTCCTTCCAGTAGCCAAAACGTTCTACATGGTTGATGTACTCATCAGCTAAGTTAATCCCTCCTGTATAAGCTACCTGACCATCTATGACAAGGATTTTACGATGGTCCCGATTGTTGTAAGCCACCGTCAAACGAGGAATCACCTTGTTAAACTTATGTGCTTCAATTCCTCGACTACGAAGCTGAACAGTATAGTCTCCAGGTAAAGTCGCCATACAGCCGATATCATCATAGAGCATCTTGACCTCTACACCCTGAGCTGCCTTTTGCTCTAGTATATCTAGTATGCTATTCCACATCAAACCTTCTTCGACAATATAGTACTCTAGAAAGATAAATTTCTCAGCTTTCTTGAGGTCTTCTAGCATATGTTGCCACATGCTCTCACCCGAAGAAAAGAATTGTGAATCTGTTCGATCATAGACATCGGCATTGCTATCCATACTTAGTAAAGATTTGATAACTCCGTAAGCCGCCTTATCATCTTCCTTCAATTTCTGGCGGAGAGCTTTACTGTTATCCTCCCGAAAATGCATGGAGCCAAGTTTGTCCAACTGCTTGATTTCTTTTTTGGACAATCGCCTTTCACCAAACATCAGATAGAGCAGGGGGCCAATAACAGGAACAAAGGTCACCACTAACCACATTACCTTGCTTTCAGGCGCCATTGAACGATTGACAATCGCTACGATAGTCGCCATACTCATAAAGATTAAGAGAATACCCCATCGAATAGGAGCCATCCGCCCTAAATAAAGAAAGAGACCAAAAACAAGACACAGTTCAAGCAGCATAATCGAAAGACTAAAGCCATACTTGGACATCAATAATTGAAATTTTCTATATTTCATATCCCCTCCTTGATATTTTGAATGCTAAAAACAGGTAATTAATACTAGTATAACGCAGATATTCGGTAGAAGGCAAGTATTTATAATCATTTTTCTGAGTAAAAGCAAAAGAGACTGACAAAACCAGTCTCCTTCTAGTCTATTTTGATAAAACAATGCGATCAGACGCTTCTCTATCCATATCGTCAATAATCATCTGATTTCCATTAATTGTATAAATCTTGGCATCATCCCCAATAATCATGCGTTGATTGGCAGCATCGAAGCTAACCTGCTTGATTTCTTGATCTCCGTCAGTTTCTACCTGTGTCCATGTACCAGTTGTTCCAGTTACCACTAAAGTGATACGGTCTCCTTCGTCCTGACCAGTATAAGTTCCATCAATATTAGTTGGTTGAGCCTCAGGCGCATTTTGTGAAGAACTTGTCGCTGCCTGGTTGCTATTTTCTGTAGAAGATGAAGCAGCAGGTTGTGATTGCTGAGTTTGTTGTGTTTGTTGTGTTTGCGAGTGAGTTGCTGGTTGTTGAACTTGTTGAGCCCTCTGTGAACAAGCTACTAGGAGACTAAGACTTGCTAGCGAAGCAAGAGAAAGTGTGAATCTTTTTAATTTCATGATGAATTTCCTTTCTGCTACCAATTTACAGAATTTTTTCCTTCTAACTAGTAGTTTTCCTAGTATAACAAGTTCAAAAAAGGAGGTCAATTTATCTGCTCATGGGCCAGCAAGTAGGCCCGTACTTCTGAGATAAAATAGAGAGACCCTGTAATGAATAACAAGTCTTGAGTGTCTGCTCTTGCTTCAAAATTGCTAATAAATTCTCGGTAAGAAGGAATTATATCGTAACCTGTTACATCTGTGTCATCCAAAGAACCTTGATAGTCAAAGCCGGTCACCTTGACTTCCACCTGAGGCAAATTCTCAATCAGATAACCTAACATCCCTTGATAATCCTTACGTTTCAAGGCTCCAAAGAGGATTTGAGGTCGATAGCCTTCCTGCTCTTTTTCTCTGACAAACTCCACCAGGCGAGTCAAGGCAGGGAGGTTATGAGCACCATCCAAGTAAATCTGAGGACGAATACGCTCCAAACGCCCAGCCCAATGGGTCTTCTCCAAAGCCTGTCTTACAACCTGCTCATCAACAACTTCCTTTCCTTCCCTCATAAAAAGAAGAAACGTTTGTAGCGCCAAGGCCGCATTTTCCTGCTGATAAGCTCCTTCTAATCCTATTTTCAACTGCGAAAAAGTTCCCAAAGAACTTGAAAAATCACCATTCAGCATTGAAAAATCATGACCTGCCTGATAAAGGTCAACAGCTAAAGAGTCGGCTTTTTTCTGACAAACAAGCCTAGCTTCTGAAGGCAACTTAGCAATCACTGCCTTTTTACCAGCCTTAAAAATACCAGCTTTCTGCTCTGCAATTGCTGCTATACTGTCACCCAGAGTCTCCTGATGATCAAGTCCGATGGAAGTGATGACAGCAATCTCTCCAGTTACCACATTGGTCGTGTCTAGTAAACCACCAATTCCCACTTCTAGTAAAAGCAAATCCACCGCTTGCTCTCTAAAATAAAGAAAAGCAATCAAGGTCAGCAATTCAAAAAAAGACAACTGGTCATGGGTTTGCAGGAGCGTTTTCTCCATCTCCTTGACCTTATTAGCCAAACGGATGAAGTCTGCATCAGCTATTGGTTGCCCGTTAATGCAGATTCGATCATTGATAGAGACGATATGAGGGGAGGTGAAAGTCGCAACTTTTTTGCCATGCTCCATAAATAACTCCCTCATAAAAGCAATGGTAGATCCTTTCCCATTAGTCCCTGTTACGTGGATAATAGGGTAAGACTGCTCAGGATTCCCCAACAAATCCACCGCTTGCTGTATTCGGCCCAAACCTGATCGAAAATTCAAACCAATCCGACTATGAAGCCATTCTTCTATTTCAAACATACACATCTCCTTGACAAAAGTCTAATCAATTATCTAGCAAAATTCCGTAGATAACAAAAAATGAGGTCAGGATTTTCGTCCCGACCTCTCACCTGGTTGGCTAATAACTAGCTACTATGAATATTAACTTAGGGTAAAAATATCCTCCGAATTTACTGACGGTTTTTATTTTTAGCGTCAGGCTAAAAACGTCCCCCGGACGTTTTTACTCCTCCATAAAACTGTTGAAGACTTCTTCAATCATATTCCATTCGTCTTCTGAGTCTTCTGGGATTGGTTGCAATTCGCCTTCTGTTCCATCTTCGTTTTCGATGAATGAGTAAGCTTGGATTTCAACTTGTCCGTCTTCGTCTTCTTCTGCGTTAACTGGTACTAGAAGAACATAGTTTTTACCAAATTCTTCTTTTCCGTCAATGGTCAAAAGGATTTCAAACAAGGTTTCATTTCCTTGCTCATCTACCAGTGTAATTAATTCACGTTCTTCGTGGTCGTGGTTATGATCGTGTGACATAGCCTCTCCTTTGTATTAAAATTTTCTATCTAAATAATTTTGTAAAATCAGCTGAGCTGCTAACTTATCAATGACTTTCTTGCGCTTGTTACGGCTAATATCTGCTTGCTCAATCAACATGCGCTCTGCGGCAACTGTTGTCAAGCGTTCATCCTGATAGTCTACTGGTAAACCAAAAAGCTCTTCTAACTTTGCTCCGTAGGCTTGACTAGCTTCCACGCGCGGTCCGCTTGTATTGTTCATGTTTTTAGGCAAGCCCACTACAAATCGTTCCACCTTGTAAGTATCAACCAACTCTTTAACGCGGTCAAAACCAAATTGACCTTGCTCCTCATTGATTTGGATGATTTCAAGTCCTTGAGCTGTAAAACCAAGCGGATCGCTAATAGCCACCCCTACCGTTTTTGAACCGACGTCCAATCCCATAATTCTCATAGGTTATAGATCGACTCCTTGTCCTTTAAGGTAGTAGCGGACCAATTCTTCAACGATTTCATCGCGCTCATACTTACGGATTTGATTTCGTGCATTATTATAACGAGGAACGTAGGCAGGGTCTCCACTCAATACGTAACCTACGATTTGGTTAATCGGGTTGTAGCCCTTATCGTTCAACGAAGCATAAACATCAGTCAGAGTTTCGCTAATTTCTTTTTTATTGGAATCGTCCAATTTAAAACGTACTGTTTCTTCAGTAAATCCCATTCTAACACCCTCTTTCCTTAGAATAGTACCATTATAGCATAATTCCTTACGTTCTACAATTCAGGTAGTCTATTTATTTGGATTTTCTATTGTTCTGTCGCGCCATTTGCCAATCTGTCTGAAATATATTTGCTTGGTTCATTCTTCAAGAGATTTTCTAAACCAATGTTCTTCAAATATTCTAACTGAGAAGCCTTCTTGACATCCAAAACTTGAAAATCAAAACTAGTCGTTGTTTGAAGTTCGGTTGCACTCAATAGTTTAGTTTCAAGCTTAAATCCTGCTAATTTACGAGCTTCTATAATAGCCTCATCCTTCTCCTCTGCCTCGAGAAGAGCTTTTTGAGTTTCTTCCACTCCATGTTGGTCGATATAAGTCTTCAACTCATCAGAAACTGGACGTTTTTGTTGAATCGTTAAGCTCAAAAAAGTCTTGTCCTTGTATGTAATGGTTTGGGTTTGCTGGCTACCATCATCTGACTTGGGCAAGACCAAAGTCTTGGTCACAACTGTATTCTTCTCAGCATTCTCAATAACTGGCAATGCCGACTGAAGCGTATCCTTTTCTGTTTTTGTAGCTGTTCCAGTTTCTTTTTTCTGTCCGCAACCAACCAGGACAAAAAGGAAAGCTAGACTAACAAGAACTATTTTTTTCATTTCTTTCTTCTTTCTTTTTGAAATTAAAATAAGACTGGGAGTTGCTCCCAGCCTTGATGTTTATAGAGCTGCACGCAAACGTGCTTCTGCATTTTCTACATTACGGACAGAGCGTGGTAGGAAGGCACGAATATCGTCTTCCTTATAGCCAACTTGCAGGCGTTTTTCATCTACAAGGATTGGGCTCTTTAAAATTCTCGGTGTTTCCATAATCAGATTGAGGACTTCGTTGACACTCAAATCTTCGATATCCACTCCAAGGGCTTTGGCATAGCGATTTTTAGACGAAACGATGCTGGCTATTCCGTTATCTGTTTTTGTCAGAATATCCAGTAATTCTTCTCGCGTAATTCCTTCTTTACCAAGGTTTTGTTCTTTATAACTTAACTGGTGGGCATTGAGCCAGGTTTTTGCTTTTTTACAGCTAGTACAACTTGAGACTGTATAAATTTTAATCATGTACCTACCCCTTTCGCTACATGTTACTATCAGTTTAGTCTATTATACCATAAAAAACATCCGACTTGCGACCTATTTTTAAATTTTTTTGACTTTTTTCGTCATTTTCGTACTTTTTTCTTGACAAAATGAAATTTACAGCCATTCTTGATATTTCTTGATATAGATTTTTTTCACAATTGTCACGCTAATCATATACAAAATAATGATGAAAAGCAAAAAGATGAAATAAATCGGTTTTAATGGAGTTAGATGAAGTAGGATTGCGAGTGGACTGTAGGGAAGGAAGGTCACAAAGGCTGCAGCCAATAAGGTTGTCACAAGGACTAGCCAAGCTGGACGACTTTGTAAAAAGGGAATTTTGGCTGAACGCAGCATATGGATAACCATGGTCTGTGACCACATGGACTCGATAAACCAACCTGTCTGAAACAAGACAATAAATTCTACGGCAGACTCTGCCCCATGAACATAAGCTTGACCTGTTGTCATGGGTACAATGATAAAATAAAGCAAAATAAAGGTCAAAATATCAAAGGCAGAAGAGATAGGTCCCATCCAAATCATGAAACGTGTGATGGACCTAGCTTCCCAGGTATGCGGATTTCTCAAAAAATCTTTGTCCACCTTGTCAAAAGGCAAGGCGATACAAGATAAATCATAGACTAGATTTAGGATAATCAAATGGACTGGCGCCATTGGTAAAAATGGTAAAAATATTCCAGAGACTAATAGAGATAAGATATTTCCAAAATTAGAACTCACTGTCATTTTGATATATTTGGTCATATTGGCATAGACCTTACGCCCTTCAACAAGTCCTTTTTCAAGCACCATGAGATCCTTATCAAGTAGGATAACATCCGCTGTTTCTTTGGCAATATCTACTGCTGTATCAACAGAAATCCCCACATCTGCAACTTTCATAGAAGGAGCATCATTGATCCCATCTCCCATATAGCCAACAGCATGACCATTAGCCTTAAATTGCAAAATAATCCTCGCTTTTTGGTCAGGAGAAAGTTTGGCAAAGACTGTTACCTCCTCCACAGCTTGGGCCAATTCTTGATTACTCATCTGATCAATTTCAGACCCCAACAGCATCTGATTGATATCTAAACCAACCTTTTCACAGACTGCTTGGGTAACTTTTTCGTTGTCTCCCGTCAAAATCTTTGTTTGAACCCCATGTTCTAACAGAGCCTTAATTGCTGGTGCTGCAGATGGTTTAGGAGGATCTAGGAAGGCTAAATAACCAGTTAGAATCATATCCCCTTCATCATCAACTGTATAGGCATGGCCTTCCCTCAAACCTGACTTATAGGCCACTCCCAAGACACGCAAACCTTGTTGATTTAGTTGTCTGACTTCTGCTAAAATTTCTTCTCTAATAACATCTGTCAAGGGAGTAATCACTCCTTGGTATTCCGCATAACTGGAAATCGTCAACATTTCCTCTAGGGCACCCTTGGTTACCAAACTAACAACTTCGTGTTCATCCTTAACGATAACACTCATCCGTCTACGTTCAAAATCAAAGGGAAGCTCATCTATTTTTTGAAAAGTTTGAGCCAGATTTTGGAGGATATCGTGTTCTTTTGCTTCCTTTTCAGTCCGTTTGATGATGGCTCTGTCCATCAAATTTTTCAAGCCCGTTTGAAAATAAGAATTGAGATAAGCTCGTCTCAAGACGGTCAAATCCAAATCTCCATGTATATCCAAAGGATATTCAAGGACAATTTCGTCTTGGGTTAGAGTTCCTGTCTTATCTGTACACAAAATATCAATCGCCCCTAAGTCCTGTATGGCATTGAGTTTCTTGATAACCACTTTTTCCTTGGCCATAATGATGGAGCCTTTTGCTAGACTGGCCGTGATAATCATAGGAAGCATCTCAGGTGTCAATCCAACACCAACACTCAAAGCAAATACGCCAGCTTCTAACCAATCTCCATCTGTTAAACCATTGGACAAGAAAACGATGGGCACCATGACCAGCATCAAACGAATCAAGAGCCACGAAATACTATTCATTTCCCGTTCAAACGAAGTAGGCTCATCATAGGTGTTCAAAGTCTGTTCAATGGCCCCCATCATGGTATCATCACCAACTGCTAAAACCACGGCCTTGGCACTACCAGATAAGACATTGGTTCCCATAAAGGCGAGCGCTTCTGCTTCTAGCAGACTATCAGATTGTTGAACTGTTGCCTTGGTCAAGGCCAATTTTTCAACCGATTCACTTTCACCTGTCAAGCCCGACTGTTGTACAAAGAAATCGCGCGACTCAAATAAAAGAAGATCTGCTGGAATCATGTCTCCAGCGCTTAATTTAACCACGTCACCCACTACCAAATCATCGATAGGTACTTCTTGGATTTCTCCTTGACGAATGACAGTCGCTGTGTTGACAATCATTTTTGATAGATTAGTCGCAGCCTTATCACTACGGAGTTCTTGGACAAAGCGTATGCCACCAGAAATGAGGACTAGGACAACGATGATAATAGAAGTCGTCGGATCTTCTTGACCTGGTTTTGCCAACCAGACATTGGTCACCAAGGAAATCACGGCGATGACCAGCAAGATGATCGTAAAAGGATTGATAATGGATTCGTAAATCTTTTTGAGGATACCGTCTTCTTGACCCTTTGTGATGGTATTTTCGCCATATAGGTCACGATTTTTCTCCACCTGCTCCTCAGTCAAGCCTGTTAGACTTGTCTTATAAAAAGATAGAGTTTCGTTTAAAGATGTATGAATAGCTGTTGCTAATCTTTCTTTTGTAGTTTTCATTGGTTTCTCCTATCTGTATGAATGATGTGTTTCATACACAGAGACCAATCACTTTATAAGGGCAGAATGACACAAATCAGCGATTGGCTGTGTATGTGCGGTTCCGGATGATCGTCAATTTGCATCGTCTATCTCCTTTCTTTGATTTAAACAGTAGAAAATCCCACCATAAAATGGCAGGATTAAAAAACTAATTATCTGTTTTTCGTTCAAGCTTTAACTCCATAGGGCAATGTAATGAGCTTAGTCTTGGCCTTCGCGACCAGGACTGTTGACCAACGAGTAGTGTCTCCACTGCTTTGCGGTAGTCATCCGTATCCCTATGGTAGCCTCACCTACCGTTTTCGTTTTTCAGTATAAACCTTTAAAATTTAAAAGTCAATCATTTGAGTTGTTTAACTCTTAGATAACTATCAACTCTTTTGGAGCTAGGGTCAACAATTCACAACCGGTCTCTGTAATCAAGATATCATCCTCGATACGAACACCGTATTTGCCTTCTATATAGATACCTGGTTCATCGGTTAAGGCCATACCTGCCTTAATAATTTCTGTAGAAGTTTGGCTAAAGTAAGGTTCCTCATGAATATCCAGCCCAATACCGTGTCCAATACCGTGGGTAAAGTAGTCGCCATAGCCCGCCTCGATAATAATATCACGAGGGATTTTGTCAAAGTCTCGGAAACCTAATCCTGCCTTAGCCTGGTCAATCAAGGCTTGGTTGGCTTTCAAAACCGTATTGTAAATCTCCGCCTGCTCGTCGCTGACATGCCCCAGATAGATAGTCCGTGTCATATCACTGACATAGTGGTCATAAAGGCAACCGAAGTCCATAGTAATGGCTTCTCCCAGCTCCACTGGTTTGTGCATAGGATGAGCATGAGGTTTGGAAGAGTTGATACCACTAGCTAGAATCGTATCAAAAGACAAGCCAGATGCTCCCAACTCACGCATACGGAAGTCAAGGAAGTTGGCAATCTCAATCTCAGTCTTTCCTGGTTTGATAAAGTCAAGCGCATCGCGGAAAGCTTGGTCTGAGATAGAACAAGCCTTGCGAATAGCTGCAATCTCTGCCTCGTCCTTAATCATTCGAAGACCTTCGACAAACTGAGTTTGTGGAAGCAAGTCAATTCCTTCAAAGGTTGCCTGCATACGGTGATAATAAGACACTGAAATCTCATCTTCAAAACCGATACGAGACAAGCCCATGTCCTTGACAATTCCTGCAATGACAGCCAATTCATCACGGTCTGCCACAATCTCAAAGCCACTGGTTTCTTGCTTAGCTGCAATGATATAGCGAGAGTCTGTCACCAAGACCTGACGGTCACGGCTGATAAAGACTGTTCCGTTTGAGCCCCAAAAACCAGTAAGGTAATAGACGTTTTTAAGGTTATTGATGATGATGCCATCTAGTTCTTTTTCTTGCATTTTAGTTAGAAATGCTTGTACGCGTTTATTCATGATGTAACTTTCCTTTCAAATAATGTCCTGTGTAGCTGGCTTCATTGGCCGCTACTTCTTCTGGAGTTCCTGTTGCGATGATAGTTCCACCGCCGACACCGCCCTCAGGTCCCAAGTCAATAATATGGTCTGCTGTCTTGATAACGTCTAAATTGTGCTCGATAACAAGGACTGTATTGCCATCGTCAACAAAGCGAGCTAAAACCTTGAGCAAGCGAGCGATATCCTCAGTATGAAGCCCTGTCGTCGGCTCATCCAAAATATAGAATGACTTGCCTGTCGAGCGTTTGTGGAGTTCGCTAGCCAGCTTCATACGCTGGGCTTCTCCCCCAGAAAGAGTGGTAGCTGGTTGACCTAGCGTCACATAGCCCAGTCCCACATCCTTGATAGTCTGAAGTTTACGTTGAATTTTCGGAATATGTTGGAAGAATTCCACCGCATCGTTGACCGTCATGTCCAAGACCTGTGAAATATTTTTTTCCTTGTAGTGAACTTCTAGGGTTTCACTGTTGTAGCGGGTTCCGTGGCAGACCTCACAAGACACATAAACATCTGGCAAGAAGTGCATCTCAATCTTGATGATCCCGTCACCTGAGCAGGCTTCACAGCGACCTCCCTTAACATTGAAACTGAAACGTCCCTTTTTGTAACCACGAATCTTAGCCTCATTTGTCTGGGCAAAAAGGTCACGTATATCGTCAAAAACTCCTGTATAGGTAGCTGGGTTGGACCTCGGCGTTCGTCCGATAGGGCTCTGATCAATATCAATCAAGCGGTCTACATGCTCAATCCCTGTAATCGTTTTAAACTTACCAGGTTTGTCTGAATTGCGGTTGAGCTTCTGGGCAATAGCTTTTTTGAGAATGCTATTGATTAGGGTCGATTTCCCTGAGCCCGACACCCCTGTCACTGCGATGAATTTTCCTAGTGGGAAGCGAGCTGTGACATTTTGCAGGTTGTTCTCACGCGCTCCCGTCACCTCGATAAAACGACCATTACCAACACGGCGTTCTTCTGGTACTGGAATGGCACGTTTGCCTGACAAGTACTGACCTGTGATAGACTTACTATTACGAGCTACCTGTTTAGGCGTACCTGCAGCGACAATCTCCCCACCAAAAACACCGGCACCGGGACCAACGTCAATCAGATAATCCGCCTCGCGCATGGTATCTTCATCATGTTCCACTACTATGAGAGTATTACCCAAATCACGCATCTTTTTGAGACTGGCAATCAGGCGATCATTATCCCTCTGGTGGAGCCCAATCGATGGCTCATCTAGGATATAGAGGACGCCTGATAGGTTGGAACCAATTTGTGTTGCCAAACGAATACGCTGACTTTCCCCACCTGAAAGGGTTCCTGCTGAACGAGACAGAGTCAGATAGTTAAGACCCACGTTATTAAGGAAGGTCAAACGGTCCTTGATTTCCTTGAGAATGGGACGAGCAATGATGGCTTCATTTTCAGACAAGGTTAACTGGCTCACCAACTCCAAGTGGTCTGCGATAGACAGGTCTGAAATTTCTCCGATATGCGGCCCTTGGTCACCACCAACACGGACAGACAAGGCCTGGTCATTGAGACGGTAACCATGACAGGTTCCGCAGGTCAGCTCATTCATGTAAAGGCGCATCTGGGTGCGAGTGTAGTCACTATTAGTTTCATGGTAGCGACGTTTGATATTATTAACAACTCCCTCAAAAGGAATATCGATATCGCGCACGCCACCAAATTCATTCTCATAGTGGAAATGGAATTCCTTACCATCTGAGCCGTAGAGAATCAAGTTCTTATCTTCTTCTGACAAGTCCTCAAAAGGCTTATCCATATCCACTCCAAAAGCTGTCATAGCCTGCTCTAGCATGTTTGGATAGTAGTTGGATGAGATGGGATTCCAAGGAGCCAAGGCTCCCTCACGTAAGGTTTTGCTGGCATCTGGTACTACCAAATCAGTATCCACCTCCAGCTTGATGCCCAAGCCATCACACTCACTACAAGAACCAAAAGGAGCATTGAAGGAGAAGAGACGCGGCTCTAACTCTGGAACAGTAAAGCCACAAACTGGACAGGCATAATGCTCAGAGAACAACAACTCAGAGTCGTCCATAGTGTCGATAATGACATAACCTTCTGCAATACGAAGGGCAGCCTCAATGGAATCAAAGAGACGACTACGGATACCCTCCTTGATGACAATACGGTCAACCACGACATCGATATTGTGTTGCTTACTCTTAGACAACTCTGGCACTTCGGTCACATCATAGACTTCCCCATCCACACGGACACGGACATACCCATCTTTCTGAACCTTCTCGATAACACTCTTATGTTGGCCTTTTTTCTTGCGGATGACAGGGGCCAAAATCTGCAAGCGCTGGCGTTCTGGCAATTCCAAAACCTTATCCACAATTTGCTCCACAGAAGAAGCCTTGATAGCTCCATGCCCGTTGATACAGTAAGGCATCCCCACACGCGCGTAGAGGAGACGCAGATAGTCATTGATTTCAGTCGTTGTTCCCACCGTCGAGCGAGGATTTTTACTAGTCGTTTTCTGGTCGATGGAAATAGCGGGGCTGAGACCATCAATAGCATCTACATCAGGCTTCTCCATATTCCCCAAGAATTGACGAGCGTAGGCTGACAAACTCTCCACATAGCGGCGTTGTCCCTCAGCATAGAGGGTATCGAAGGCCAGACTGGATTTCCCTGAACCTGACAAACCTGTCACGACAACCAACTTGTCTCGCGGAATCTCCACATCAATATTTTTTAAATTATGGGCACGCGCCCCATGAATGACAATTTTATCTTGCATCTTTGTTCTTTCTAGTCCATTATTGCTTACCATTATACCAAAAAAAGTGAGATTCTATTACCCAAAAGGCTGAATTTGTAGTATAATAGTACGGTGTGAAAAAATCTGAAAAATGAGAAAGGATAAGGGATATGAAACAAGTTTTTCTCTCTACAACAACTGAATTTAAAGAGATCGATACGCTTGAACCGGGTACTTGGATCAATCTCGTTAATCCGACTCAAAATGAATCACTCGAAATCGCCAACGCCTTCGATATCGATATTGCCGACCTTCGTGCACCACTCGATGCGGAAGAAATGTCTCGTATTACCATCGAAGATGAGTATACTTTGATCATCGTGGACGTGCCGGTCACAGAAGAAAGAAATAACCGCACCTACTACGTAACCATCCCGCTTGGTATTATCATCACTGAGGAAACCATTATCACTACGTGTTTGGAACCACTACCTGTCCTTGATGTCTTTATCAACCGTCGATTGCGTAATTTCTACACTTTCATGCGTTCACGTTTTATCTTCCAAATTCTCTATCGCAATGCAGAGCTTTACCTAACAGCCCTTCGTTCGATTGACCGTAAGAGTGAACAAATCGAAAGTCAACTGCATCAATCAACTCGTAATGAAGAATTGATTGAGCTCATGGAATTGGAAAAAACCATCGTCTATTTCAAGGCCTCCCTCAAAACAAATGAGCGCGTGATTAAGAAATTAACCAGCTCAACCAGCAATATCAAGAAATACCTTGAAGACGAAGACCTGCTTGAAGACACCCTGATTGAAACCCAACAGGCCATCGAGATGGCAGACATTTATGGAAACGTCTTGCATTCTATGACAGAGACCTTCGCCTCTATCATTTCCAACAACCAGAACAACATCATGAAAACCTTGGCCCTTGTGACCATCGTCATGTCCATCCCAACCATGGTCTTTTCTGCCTACGGGATGAACTTTAAGGATAATGAAATCCCCCTAAATGGCGAGCCAAATGCCTTCTGGTTAATCGTCTTTATCGCCTTTGCTATGAGTGTCTCGCTCACTCTCTATCTCATCCATAAAAAATGGTTCTAAGAGGAGTTCCTATGTCTCAGATTGATCTACAAAAATTAACAAAGAAAAACCAAGAGTTTATCCACATCGCTACCCAACAATTCATCAAAGATGGAAAAACAGACGCTGAAATCAAGGCTATCTTTGAGGAAGTTATTCCCCAAATCCTTGAGGAGCAAGCCAAGGGTACGACTGCTCGTTCCCTCTATGGCGCACCGACCCACTGGGCTCATAGTTTCACTGTCAAGGAACAATATGACAAAGAGCATCCAAAGGAAAATGATGATCCAAAACTCATGATTATGGATTCAGCTCTTTTCATCACTAGCCTCTTTGCCCTCGTCAGCGCCCTCACAACTTTCTTTGCGGCAGATCAAGCTTTCGGCTATGGAGTTGTCACTCTCCTATTAGTTGGACTTGTTGGTGGATTTGCCTTCTACTTGATGTACTACTTTGTTTACCAATACTATGGACCAGATATGGACCGTAGTCAACGTCCACCTTTCTGGAAATCTGTACTAGTTATCCTAGCTTCTATGTTCCTTTGGTTGCTTGTCTTCTTTGCAACAAGCTTCCTACCAGCTAGCCTTAACCCAGTACTTGCTCCATTGCCACTAGCTATTATCGGAGCAGCCCTCCTAGCCCTTCGCTTCTATCTCAAGAAACGCTTGAACATCCGAAGCGCAAGTGCAGGACCAACACGCTATTAAGAGAATGATAAAAGCAACTGCAGGTGCGGTTGCTTTTTTACTACTTTCCTGATTTAAAAGCATTCTTCTGAAATTCCACATAGCTTTCTCTTATCTTTTGTGATAAAATAGGCTCAATCTATTTCTAGGAGGACGAGATATGGTTTCTACTATTGGTATTGTTAGTTTATCTAGTGGCATTATAGGGGAAGACTTTGTCAAACACGAAGTGGACTTGGGTGTCCAACGTCTCAAGGATTTGGGACTCAATCCTATCTTTTTGCCCCATTCATTAAAAGGCTTAGACTTTATCAAGGACCACCCCGAAGCGCGTGCGGAGGATTTGATGCAGGCCTTTTCGGACGATAGCATCGACATGATCCTATGCGCCATCGGTGGGGATGATACCTATCGTTTGTTGCCCTACCTCTTTGAAAATGATCAACTAGAAAAGGTTATCAAACAAAAGATTTTTCTTGGCTTCTCAGATACAACCATGAACCATCTCATGTTGCATAAACTAGGTGTTAAAACTTTTTATGGTCAATCCTTTTTAGCGGACATTTGTGAATTAGACAAAGAAATGCTAGCCTATAGCCTTCACTACTTTAAAGAATTGATTGAGACTGGAAGAATCTCAGAAATCCGCCCTAGTGACGTTTGGTATGAGGAACGAACTGACTTCAGTCCCAAGGCTCTAGGAACACCTCGTATCAATCATACAAATACTGGCTTTCACTTGTTACAAGGAAATGCCCAGTTCGAGGGAGAAATCCTCGGTGGTTGCCTCGAATCCCTCTACGATATCTTTGACAACTCTCGATACGCAGACAGCACGGAGCTCTGCCAAAAATACAAACTTTTCCCTGACTTGTCAGACTGGGAAGGAAAAATCCTCTTGCTAGAAACAAGCGAAGAAAAACCTGAGCCGGAATATTTCAAAAAGATGTTGCAGACTTTAAAGGACACTGGCATATTCGAGGTCATCAGCGGACTCTTGGTCGGGAAACCTATGGATGAAACTTTCTATGACGACTACAAAGAGGCACTACTGGATATCATTGACAGCAATATCCCAATTGTCTATAATCTGAATGTCGGCCACGCAACTCCAAGAGCCATTGTTCCCTTTGGAGTCCACGCCCATGTAGATGCAAAGGAGCAAATCATTCGCTTTGACTATAACAAAAAATAAATAGTTTCTCTATTTTTGTGCTTTTGTATTGGTTTTCGTTACAATTTGTATCTGAATTTATTGCATTTCGCTAATTTCTATGATATCCTTTTGAAGGAGGTGTATATGACAAAACAAAAAATTAATCGAATCGTAGGTTCTATTGGTGCCTTTATTGGAATTATAGTATTTATTGCCTACATACCTCAGATTATCGCTAATTTACAGGGAAATAAAGCTCAACCATTTCAACCTTTATCAGCTGCTATATCTTGCTTAATCTGGGTTATTTATGGATGGACAAAGGAACCTAAGAAGGATTGGATACTAATCATTCCAAATTCAGCTGGTGTTATTTTAGGTGGAATCACTTTTTTGACTTCACTCTAACAAATCTAATAGTATATATAAAAAGCTGGGAAAAGTTTCTCAGCTTTTTTCTATATTCTCAGATATTCTAATTACCTATACTCACTGATTCCTGCTTTTCCACTCACAATCATTCTCATGGTCATCAACCAGCCCTGCTGCTTGTAGAAAAGACAAGACGGCGACTGGGCCTGTGAACTTGAAACCTCTTTTTTTGAGATCTTTGGCTAATTTCTCAGACAAGGGTGTTTTAGCTGGGGCTTGGCGATAATCAGGAACATCGTTAACGACAGTTTTCCCCTCAACAAAAGACCAAAGATAGGCATCAAAAGAGCCGTACTCTGCCTGTAGTCGTAGAAATGCTTGGGCGTTAACGCGTGTAGCAAAAATTTTCGCTCGATTTCGGATAATGGCTGGATTCTCCAGCAAGTCTTCCAATTCGGTGTCGGTCATCTCTGCGACCGCTTGAATTTGATAGCCATGAAAGGCTTCTCGGAAAGCTTGGCGTTTGTTGAGCACCGTTTCCCAAGACAGGCCTGCCTGATAGGTTTCCATACACAATAACTCAAACAATGCTTGATCATCATGGAGGGGCTGGCCCCACTCCTCATCATGATAGGTGATATAGAGAGGATTGCTCATCTTGACCCAAGAACAACGTTTTGTCATGCTCTGCTCCTATTTGACCAACATTTTAAGGGCTGACTTGATATAGTTCTCAGCTGTATCTGTCGTTCCTTCAAAAAATTTCTTGATTTTCTTGAGCTCGGTTGCCTTGTAGCCCAGTGCCAGCATGGCTTCCATAGCTTCTTCCAATTCTTGGTTTTCAGCACTTGCTTGAACTGCCACCTTAGCAGGAAGGTCATCTCCTGCAACTACTACCTTGCCTTCCAAGTCCAGCACCATCTGCTGGGCTGTTTTCTTACCAATTTTAGGAAACTTGGTCAAGTAGGTAATGTTCTTGGTTTCGATGGCTTGAACCAAGCCAGCATTGTCATCGGCAGCGATAATAGCAAGAGCTGACACCGGACCAATCCCAGAGACCGAAATCAGACTGAGAAAGAGCTTTTTCTCGTCCTCTGAACGAAATCCATAAAGCAGCTGAGCATCCTCACGCACGACCTGATGCACATAAATTTGAGCTTCTTGATTGACCTGCCCTGAGTAGGCATAGGGATTAGCTACATGCAAAATATAACCGATACCGTTGACTTCAAGAACAATGTATTTGGCAGTGATTTTAGTAATGATTCCTTTTAAATATTCGTACATAGTTTTCCTTTTATGCTCAATGAAAATCAAAAGCAAACTAGAAAGCTAGCCGCAGGTTTCTCAAAGCACAGCTTTGATATTGCAGATAGAGCTGACCTAGTTTGAAGAGATTTTCGAAGAGTATTCGTTTAATATTTCCCCAACTCACGGAGGCTAGTGTGATTTTCCTGAATGCGTCTGAACATCTTTTCCATATCCGACTTGGTAAAATGCACCAAAACAGGACGTCCGTGAGGACAGTTATAGGGATTGTCACATTGAGAAAGCTGATAAAGAAGCTGTCTAGCTGAATGGTCATCGATACGATGGTTAGCCTTGATAGACCGTTTGCAGGACATCATAATAGCCAACTCTGCCCGGTATTTCTTGATAGAAACTTCCTTGGTCAAAAGGAGCATATCGCACATTTCATAGATGCCTGACTCAATTTCTTCTTCTGCCATCCAAATAGGATGTTCACGCAGGATAAATTGATTTTCTCCGTACTCTGCTAGGAAGACACCCACTTCCTCCAAAAGAGGCATTCTTTCCTTGAGACGAAGGGCATCATCCGCTGGAAATTCAAAGATGTAGGGCACTAGGAGTTGCTGCTGGCTCTGATCAACATCGCCAATACTTTCACGATATTCCTCATACTTGACCCGTTCCTGCGCCGCGTGCTGGTCTATGATATAGAGCCCATCTCGCCCTTGGGCAAAGAGATAAGTCCCGTGCATTTGCCCGAAAAATTCCAACTCTGGGAAGCTTGAAGATTCTTCTCGCTCCAGCTTGTCATAAGCCTTATCAAGACTCGCAAGGTCTAACTCTGGGTGATCTAGCTGATCGTAGTTAGCAGGTTTTCTCTCTGCAAAATGCAGTTTTGCTGGCTTAGTCAATTGATCCAAGGTTTCTTTGGCAAATAAAGTCAAATCCTGTCCTTCATCAGTTAATTCTACCTGATAATCAGCTACTTCAGCTTGACTAGGTCTTGTCGGCTCAGTTTTCTCATAGTAGAGCGTATTTTCTTTGAGTGGGAGAATGGTTTGCTCCACCTTCTCACGATTGCGCACGGTAGATTTGGCAAGATTTTCCAAGGCATCAGGTATCAAGGTTTGCTCCTTGAGACTGTTTGCAATAGCTTCTGAAACCAGCGTCATCAGTTCTTTTTCCTTAGAAATCCGCACCTCTTGCTTAGTTGGATGCACATTGACATCCGCTAGATAAGGGTCGATATGGATGTGAATGACAGCCAGTGGAAAACGGCCCACCATAAGCTTGCTTCCGTAACCATCCAAAATAGCACGATTAAGCAGGAAGTTCTTGATATAACGGCCATTGATGAAGAGGCTGATATAGTTGCGATTAGCCCGAGTCAACTCAGGCAAGGAAACAAAGCCTGAAATCTCGAAATCTAAGTCAGAGTTCTCAATTTCAATCATCTTCTTTGCACTCGCCAAACCGTAAATCCCTGCGATTGCTTGTCGCAGTTGGCCAGTCCCTGCTGTCCGCGTCATCTCCTTACCATCACTGATCAAACTAAAAGAAATCTCAGGATGAGCCAAGCCCAGACGGTTGACAATATCAATGATATGAGACAGCTCCGCTTGCTGGCTCTTCATATACTTGAGGCGGGCAGGCGTGTTGAAAAAGAGGTCCTCCACACAAACCTTGGTTCCCACAGGACTAGTCGCTGGGATGACTTCTTCTACTTCTCCCCCACGCGCGACTAACTTAGTCCCATGACTTGCACCATCCACCGCCGTTAACAGAGTCAGAACACTAACAGAAGCGATAGAAGGCAAGGCTTCACCACGAAAACCAAGCGTCCGAATTCGAAAGAGATCTGCTTGATTTTTTATCTTACTAGTTGCATGGCGACGCAGAGCCAACTCCACCTCATCGTGGGCAATTCCATGACCATTATCTGTGATTTGAATCTTCTTGAGACCAGACTCTTCAATCTCAATGATAATCTGACTAGAGCCAGCGTCAATGGAATTTTCTACCAACTCTTTAACCACACTGGCAGGACGTTCGATAACCTCTCCTGCCGCGATCTGGTTTGCCAACACCTCTGGCAATTCAATAATATGAGACATTTTTCAGCCCCTTTCCGTATCTTTTTTCCTAGAAATTGATTAGTGCTATTATACCATATTTCAGACAGGACAGAAAAGCAAGCGCCACATAGGAACCAAATCCCTCCACATAGACAAAGTCCCTTGTATGAAGGCGTAAAATAGTGTTTAATAGAAATATACAAGAAGTGATCACAATTTTGTATGAAAGACAAGGAGAGAAATTTATGAAAGTAGAACTACAGATTAGCGAGTCTTACGAGGAGGAAAAGTTGATTATCCAAGCACCTCAAGAGACCGAAAAAGTCCAAAAAGTCATCGAGTTCGCAGAAAATCTGGATCAAAAAGAAAAAATCAAAGGGAAAATCGAAGATCAGGTCTATCTAGTTGAAATTGGCAAGATTCAGCGCTTCTATATCGAGAATCGGAAGGTTCTGGCAGAAACGGCAAGTCAGACCTACACCATTGATTTACGACTCTATCAGGTTCTTGAACTCTTGCCAAGCAATTTTATCCAAATTTCCCAATCAGAAATCATTAATATCAATTCCATCTCTCACCTCAAGCTCACGCCCAACGGTCTGGTAGAAATCTTTCTAAAAAACCAAAGCTTCACCTACTCTTCACGCCGTTACCTAAAAACCATCAAGGAGAAATTAGAACTATGAAAAAACAAGTATTTCACGACGCAGCTGCTGGTGTCCTCATCGGCCTCATCCTCTCTATCATCTTTTCACTCATTTATGCACCAAGTACTTATACACCACTAAGTCCCGAGTCTCTGATCGGCCAAGTGATGGCTCAACATCAGGTTCACGGTGCTCTAGTCTTACTCTACTGCACACTTATCTGGGCAACTATCGGTATGCTCTTCAACTTTGGCAACCGCTTATTCAGCCGTGACTGGAGCATGCTTCGTGCCACTCTGACTCATTTCTTCCTCATGCTGGCTGGCTTTGTCCCACTAGCAACTCTGGCTGGTTGGTTCCCCTTCCACTGGATCTTCTATCTCCAGCTCATTATCGAGTTTTCAATTGTCTACCTCATCATTTGGGCTATTCTCTATAAAAGAGAGGCTAAAAAGGTAGACCACATCAATCAACTCTTGGAGCATAGAAAGTAATAGCAATAATCCCACTCATAAATGCATGAGTGGGATTATTTTTATAGTTTCTGTTTTAACTCAACCAAGACATTCATAGCCTGCATAGGTGTCATATTGTAAATATCTAGTTTAGCTAATTCTGCTAGGATAGGATTCTCTTCTGCCGTATCAAAGAGAGAAATCTGTTCCGTGACAGCACTCGTTTGTCTCATGGGAGCAGGACTCTCTGTACCTTGACTTTCTAACTGAGTCAAAATCTTATCCGCCCTTGCTAAAAGGTCTGCTGGCAAACCAGCAATCTTGGCCACATGAATACCATAGGATTTGTCAGCTGGTCCTGGTTCTATCTTGTGAAGGAAGGTGACCTGTCCATCCTGCTCCAAGGTTGCCACGTGAACATTGACCAAATGTTCCAAGCTGGACTCCAGACTGGTCAACTCATGATAGTGGGTGGCAAAGAGGGTTTTGGCTCCGATGTGCTCATGGATGTATTCGATGATGGACTGAGCAAGAGCCATCCCGTCATAAGTTGCAGTTCCTCGTCCTAACTCATCAAAAAGAATCAAAGAATTCTTAGTTGCATGCGAAATGGCATTGTTGGCCTCCATCATCTCCACCATAAAGGTTGATTGACCTGAAACCAAATCATCGGCTGCTCCGATACGGGTAAAAATCGCATCAAAAATCGGTAAATGGGCACTTTCTGCTGGCACATAAGAACCCAACTGAGCCATAACTGCCGTCATGGCTAACTGGCGCATGTAGGTTGACTTCCCACTCATGTTTGGCCCTGTAATCAGTTGAATACTGCTATCTTCTGCCATCTGAATCGTATTTGGAATATAGGTCTGAGCCCCCATAACCTTTTCAACGACAGCATGGCGCCCTTTCTGGATATCGATCTGCGAATCGTCTCCGAACTCTGGTCGAATCAAATGCTGGGTTTCAGCTACAACTGCCAAGCTTTGTAAGACATCAACTGTCGCAATCCCTTGAGCTAGAGCCTGCAAACGCTGAATGTACTTGCTGACTTCCTCACGGATACGCATAAAGATTTCATACTCTAGGTTGGCTGACTTCTCACGCGCCTCCAGCATATCTCCCTCGATACGGGCTAATTCCTCAGTTCCAAAGCGTTCTGAGTTTTTCAGTGTTGCCTTGCGGAAAAAGTGAGCAGGCACATTTCCCAGTTGAGAATTGGTCACATGGAAATAATAGCCATCCTTCTTATTGTAGTCAATCTTGAGCGTACTGATGCCTGAGTTTTCTCTCTCTTTTGCCTCAATCTCAGCAATCCAACTAGTCCCTTCTCTGAGCACTCGGCGGTATTTATCCAAAGTCTCGTCAAATCCCGTCCGGATAATACCCCCATCTGTAATCACATGAGGAGCTTCAGGAGCAATGGCAGTACTAATCAAGCTCTCCAACTCAGGGATTCCATCCAGTTGTGCGATAAGATAGGCCAGGGCAGGTTGCTCCATCCCTTCTAAAATCGCTCGGATCCGTGGCACACTAGATAAAGTAGTCGCCAATTGCAAGAGATCCTTGGGATTTGTTTTGCCAAAAGAAACCCGACTAGCCAAGCGTTCGATATCATAAACACCCTTGAGACTGTCTGTCAAATCGCTGCGCTCAAAGAAGTGGTCAAGAAAGACCTGCACCACGTCTTGACGCTGGACGATTCGCTCCTTATCAATCAAAGGACGATGAATCCAAGAACGCAAAAGGCGCATGCCCATAGCTGTTTTAGTTTCATCCAAAAGCCAGAAAAGACTGCCCTGCTTCTTTCCTGAACGGGCATTCTCAACCAAATCCAGACTAGCCTTGGTCGCATAGTCCATCTGTAAGAAATCTTTGATTTCATAGCGTATAACAGGCTTGAGGTGGTTCAATTCCCTCATCTGGGTTCGATGGACATACTGGAGCAACTTACTAGATGCCGCTTGCTCCACAGATGCCAATCGTGAATCCAGTAAATGAAGGTCTTCAAAGCCTTCTTTTTCATAGGAAAGCACCAGATTCATCTGACGACTGAGGATTTGTTCCTCTTCCTCAGACAAGTCATAACCCAACACCACTTCTCGCGCCTTGAGATTACGGATTTCTCCACAAACCAGCGTGAAATCCAAAAGACCTGTCACATAAAAGTCGCCCGTCACCAGGTCCATATAAGCGAGGCCAAATTGATTACCAGCACGGTCTATGGCAACCAAGAAGTTGTTCTGACTGTCCGGCTTACTACTGTCGACCACTGTCCCTGGTGTAATAACCTGAACAACCTCTCGTTTAACAACCCCAACTGCTTGCTTAGGATCTTCCATCTGTTCAGCAATGGCTACCTTATAACCCTGCTCAATCAAGACATCGATATACTGTTGGGCAGAATGATAGGGAACCCCCGCCATAGGAATCGGATTGTCCGCATTCTTGTTGCGACTCGTTAAGGAAATTTCCAGAATCTGCGCAGCATTAACCGCATCCTCATAAAATAATTCATAAAAATCACCCATACGAAAGAGCAAAAAAGCATCTGGATATTGCTTTTTAATATCCACATACTGTTGCATGCCGGGTGATAGCTTTTCTGTCGCCATTGTACGTCTCTCCTTGTCAAAAATAAGTCTTGAGAGTAACTCCCAAGACCTTACTTATCTTTCATCAAATCTAGCAAACGATCTTCCATGAGTTTGGCAACGTGCTGGTCTCGACAAATAACCAATAAGGTATTGGCACCAGCAACTGTTCCTAAAATCCATTCATCCTTGTTTGCATCTACAATATTTGCCAAAACAGAGGCTTCTCCCAATTTGGTATGAAGTACCAAGGTAAACTCTGCTCTTGCAACGCCTTCTAAATGATGAGACAAAAACTCTACTAAATCAATCTTTTCTGTCTCATTTGCTAGTACATAATACACCATATCATTTTTCTTGACCTTGGTCAAGCCGATTTCGCGCAAATCACGAGACAGGGTTGTCTGCGTCACAAAGACATTGTGCGCCTCCAACCGATCTTGAATTTCTTTTTGTGTACTTAATTTCTCCTCAGTAATCATTTTTTTTATTAACTGATGACGATCTCTTTTTCTCATAAAATCCTCTTATATGCATATTTATAACTAATTTTATAACTATATTATACCAAAAAAATAGGAGATTTCAAAAATTTTTTCTTCTTTCTTTAAAATTGTGATAAAATAGTAGAAAAGTCCAAAAAGGAGCTCTTAATGAATACAAAAGAATTGATTGCTAGCGAATTGGCTAGCGTCATTGATAGCCTGGACCAAGAGGCTATTTTAAATTTACTGGAAACCCCTAAAAATTCAGAAATGGGAGACATCGCTTTCCCTGCTTTTTCTCTTGCAAAAGTCGAACGTAAAGCACCTCAAATGATTGCGGCTGAACTGGCTGAAAAAATTAATAGCCAAGCCTTTGAAAAGGTTGTTGCGACTGGACCTTACGTCAACTTTTTCCTTGATAAATCTGCCATTTCTGCTCAAGTATTGCAAGCGGTTATCACTGAAAAAGAACACTATGCTGACCAAAACATTGGTAAACAAGAAAATGTTGTTATCGATATGTCTAGCCCCAATATCGCTAAACCATTCTCTATTGGTCACCTGCGCTCAACTGTCATCGGAGATAGCTTGTCACATATTTTCCAAAAAATCGGTTATCAAACAGTCAAGGTCAACCACTTGGGAGACTGGGGTAAACAGTTTGGAATGCTGATTGTAGCCTACAAAAAATGGGGTGACGAAGAAGCTGTAAAAGCTCATCCAATCGATGAACTCCTTAAACTCTATGTCCGCATCAATGCTGAAGCTGAAAACGACCCTAGCTTGGATGAAGAAGCGCGCGAATGGTTCCGTAAACTGGAAAATGGAGACGAGGAAGCTCTCGCTCTTTGGCAATGGTTCCGCGATGAAAGTTTAGTAGAATTCAACCGCCTTTACAATGAATTGCAAGTCGAATTTGACAGCTATAACGGAGAAGCCTTCTACAATGATAAGATGGATGCAGTTGTAGACATTCTTTCTGAAAAAGGCCTTCTTGTTGAGTCAGAAGGTGCCCAAGTTGTGAATCTTGAGAAATATGGAATTGAACATCCAGCCCTTATCAAGAAATCGGATGGTGCAACTCTCTATATCACTCGTGACTTGGCTGCAGCCCTTTACCGTAAAAATGAATACCAATTTGCCAAATCTATCTATGTCGTTGGCCAAGAGCAATCTGCCCACTTTAAACAGCTCAAAGCCGTCTTGCAAGAGATGGGCTACGACTGGAGTAACGATATTACTCACGTTCCTTTTGGTTTGGTTACAAAAGAAGGGAAGAAACTTTCTACTCGTAAAGGGAATGTCATCTTGCTAGAGCCTACAGTTGCAGAGGCTGTTAGTCGTGCCAAGGCCCAAATCGAAGCTAAAAATCCTGAATTGGAAAACAAAGACCAAGTAGCCCATGCTGTTGGGGTTGGGGCCATTAAATTCTACGACCTTAAGACTGACCGCACTAATGGTTATGATTTTGACTTAGAAGCCATGGTGTCATTTGAAGGTGAAACTGGACCTTATGTTCAATATGCCTACGCTCGTATCCAATCTATCTTACGCAAAGCCGATTTCAAACCAGAAACAACTGGCAACTATAGCTTGAATGATGCTGAAAGCTGGGAAATTATCAAACTCATCCAAGACTTCCCACGTATTATCAACCGTGCGGCTGATAACTTTGAACCTTCTATCATTGCTAAATTTGCAATTAGCCTGGCTCAAGCCTTCAACAAATACTATGCACATACCCGTATCTTGGATGAAAGCCCAGAACGCGAAAGTCGTCTAGCTCTCAGCTACGCAACCGCAGTTGTCCTAAAAGAAGCCCTTCGCTTACTTGGAGTAGAAGCTCCAGAGAAGATGTAAATCGCCAAAGTTACTTGATTGCGGAGCAATCTAAGTAACTAACGCCAAATCCTATTCGGACTTTGGCTAGGCGCTTCACTAGTTTTAGAACATAAATATGATCGATTTATGTCCTAAAACGTCGTAACCTTAAAGTTATTGGAACTAAAGCTCCTAATTGCTAGACGCTAGACGCTTATATGCGGACTAGCTAACTGCTTCACTAATTCACCTAACCAAATAATATCGATTTGGTTAGGCTCATGTCGTAATCTTTTAATCACTTTATTGTAAAGTAGTCTAAGTAACGAATGCCAAATCCTATCAGGTATTTGGCTAGGTGCTTCACTAGTTTTAAGACATAAATATGATCGATTTATGTCCTAAAACGTCGTAATCTTAAATTTATTGGAACTAAAGTTCCTAATTTTTAGACGCTAGCAGCTTATATGCGGACTAGCTAACTGCTTCACTAGTCATGTTCTCTAAATATAATCGATTTAGAGAACATGACGTCGTAACTATGGTGATTTGGTTAGGCGCTTCACTAATTCAATCTACTCACTACTACTTCTTTATCATACAGGGAGATTTTCTATGAGCCAATATGCTTATATCCTCGTTGTGATTAGCTTGGTATTCCTTTTTCTGCTTAATAAGTATGAAAAGGAAAGACTGCAAAAGCTCTACCAAGAACAACTTTTAAAGGATGAAACATTTAGGGCTGACATCAAAGAGAAAATTCAAACGACTGAAAATATCACTGATGTCATTGCATATATCAATAAAACTTACCATCTGGGAATGTTGCTATCAAAAGACATTACAGATCAATTGAAATAATCAAAAACCGAGAAGAAAGCTTCTCGGTTTTTTTAGGGCATAATTTTTATCTTCCAACTATAGCAAATAACATTTATATTAAAAATTTTATAGGTAATTTTCATCTTTGCTATAGAGGGGGATATAATAAGTTCTTTCTTCTAATGATTGAAAGATTGGTTTCAGCTTAACTTTCCAATTCATACAAATCTGCGATAATAGCTGCGACACGTTTGATATCTCCCAGCATACCTCGCATTTCAAAATCAGCCAATACAGGGAAGCCAAAACGTTGACTATATTGCTTGGCTGTCAGGCAGTATTGGTTATTAAAGTTACGATTTCCTGAACCAACCACACCAAAACACTTACTAGCATTGTCACCATAGGCGATAAAATCTCCCACTGGTGTCGTCAAAATCTCGACATCTCCGTTATCCACGCCATTCCCACCTTCTAGGTAAGTCGGCAAAAAAGCAACATAGGGATGGTCCATTTCATAGAAATCTTGGCCTTCTTTGACCAAATCCTTGATATGAATCTTTTGAACCTCAATTCCCTCGTACTGGGACAAGAGATAGTCTTTCAAGCGCGTCACAAAACTCTCCGTATTTCCGCTCAGACTGATGTAGACCAAGGAAACTTTTTTCATGTTCTCCTCCTTTTTTTAAATCATAAAAAATAACTACCAAGATTGTATCTTGATAGTTATGCTTTGTCAACTCTTAGGCAAGTTCTTCCTCTTCTTGAGTTTCTGTCAATTCTTTTTGCTGACGCCACATTTTATAGAAGACAATTGCTAGGAAGATAACATTGAGTACGATCCCAAAAATAGCAGAACCTTTGGCACCAAGCTCCGCTCCCATACGGATGTTAGGGTCTGTAAAAAGTAAAACCGCATCCTGAACGCCGATAAAGTTGTAGATAGAACCAATGATGGCAACGAAGGCATAAGCAAGATAAGTGTAGTTAGCCAATTGGATGTTTTTACGAACAAGGAAAACCAAAGACACAACCACCAGAATAACAGATAAGACAACCAAGAGAATGTTGAAGATAGAATGACCATGCTCCGATACCTTAATGGTGTAAGCAACGAGCTCCTTAGCATAAGTAGCATTAACACCTGATGCTGATGTTTCTAGATTGTTCATACCCTCCGCAGTAGGTACTGGAGATATGATTCCAAATAGTGACATTGCTGAGAGTAAGGCTGAAAAAATCAGTAATACCCATAGATAGATTGGTTTCTTTTTCATAATAGAACCTCCTGATATTATTATCGATATTATAGCACTTTTTGTAAAGGGATACAAATATTATAGTGTGGTTTCCACCTGTTTTCGGTAGGCTTTTGGCGATTTTCCGCACAATTTTCGGAACACTTTATAGAAATATCCAACATTACTGTAACCAACAGCATAACAAATATCTTCAATACTGTCACTAGTTGAAAGCAAGAGCTGCTGGGCAGCCTTAATGCGTTGTTTATTTAGTAACTCTGCGAAGGTCGAATTGGTTTCACGCTTAATCAACTGTCCCAGATAAACAGGATTGATAAAGAGATCCTTACTGATATCCTTGAGAGAAAGTTCTTTCTGATAATCACTCCCAATGACTTCTAGCACACTAACCACATTTTCATTCATCCGATATTGTCCAAAGAATCGAGTCAGAGTTTCCTTGATATAAGGAACCAATTCATCGAAGGTTTGAATAGCATGAATCGTTTTGACAATATCCGTCAAATCATCAGCCTTGAGATGTTCAAATAAATGAAAGACATCCATAACAAACTGGATAAAAAGCTGTTTGGTAATCGGAACACGCGGTGTATTTTCAAGAACCACCTTCTCCAAGAGATTTAACTCTTCTACGATTTGATTGAGATTTCCCTGAATGATAACCCTATAAATCGGTTCGTAATAGGCAAAGAGACTCTCAGACTGTTTTAGATTTACAGAACCGTAAAAGAGGGCTTTCTCAGCATTCAGCTTCCAGCGTTCAAAGTGTTCTTGATAAGGTGCTTCAAAGGGAGTAACGACTAAACCATCTAGGGGTTGGTCAGAAATAAAAATCTGCCAGTCTTGACCCAATACATAGTAGGGAATGGTGAAAGAGCCTTGTTTTTCCTTGGATAGGCCTATCCACCAATTCTCCTTACCTCCTAGATAACTAACAAATCCAGCCTCGTCTAAATCTTGACTGAGGGTCTGACTTTTCTTTCCTCTCTCGCCGAGCTGACCTGCAATCTTCTCCAGCAAATTTCCCAACTCTACCTTATCAACAGGCTTGACCAAATAATCCACCACACTAAGATTCATTGCTCTTTTTACATAATCAAACTCCTGATAACCTGAGAGCAGGATATAGGCAGCATCTGGTAAGATTTCTTTCATCTCCCGAATCATATCAAGTCCTGTTTTGTCGGGCATATTGACATCGGAAATGACTACATCGACAGGATTTTTCTGAACATATTCCATGGCTTCATCAGCATGACTGGCTGTTGCGACGACCTCCATATCCCACTTATCAAAAGGAATCAAACGTTTCAGACCTTCTGTCACCATGTACTCATCATCTACTAATAATACTTTATACATTTTCTCCCTTTCTACTCATCTTGAATTGTAATATGATACTGAACACCTGCTTGCTCTGCAGATTCTATAGTAATAGCATAGCGGTCCCCAAAATAGAGCACAAAACGCTCATGTACATTGACAATCCCGATAGACTGCCTTTTTGCACTATAGCTGGCTTGGTGTTCAAAATGTCTCTGATTTAGTTTTTCTCGGAGATTTGCCAGCTTTTCAGCCGGCATTCCACGGCCGTTATCGACCACTAAAATTTCCACAAAACCATCCTGTTTAAGAGCCTTGATGCTAATCACATTATCTGTCCGTCTGTGGTCAACACCATGGGCGAAATAGTTTTCTACCAGCGGTTGCAAGGTAAACTTAGGAATCTTCATATTCTCTAACTCTGGATCTATCTTGAAACCATAGGCAATGGACTTGGGATAACGAACCATGCAGAGATAGCTGTATTTACGGCAAAATTCTAATTCCTGTTTGAGAAGAGTTTCTCTTTCGTCAGAAATATTGTTACGTAGGAGACTACTAAACTCATAAATGATATCTGCCAACTCATCTTGACTCTGCATAACTGCGTACATACGCAAGAATTCCAGCGTATTATACATAAAATGAGGATTGATTTGAGCCTGCAGGGCTCGCATATTGGCATCTTTTTGACTAAGCTCTAGCTGATAAATATCATGGATATTCTTTTCCAAACGATCCAACATATCATTGGTCGTCTCTGCGATTAAGAGCAATTCCTGATCCTTTTCAAGCGTATCGATGCGAAGACCTTCCTCTCCTTGGGCAATAGCTTGAATAGAATCCACCAAATCCACTACCTGCTTTTGGTAGTTCGCAAAGGTCTTCCTCAAAGTCAGATAGAGAATGACAATAAAGAGAAGGCTCAAACTCACAATCAAAGCAGAGCTGGCAACTGTTCCTTGTAAAACAAAGTTTTTAGGAACTGCCACCTGAACCTGATATCCATGAGAAGTCATACCAACAAACCAGTTCTCATGTTCCCTATTGACCCTCTCACCAATATGGAAAATTTCCGTATCAAAAGGCGATGTCACGGTAACAGCCATCGGGATATGACCTCGAGTATTGTCAATGGCATGATACAAAACTTCTGGATCCAAGGAGATGTAAATCACCCCTATAGATTGATCCGTCGCTGGGTCCAGAACAGGAATTCCAAAACTATTGGTCTCCGGTTTAAAAGCCTCAGCTGGCAAGACATGCCCACTTCTTTTATCCCTTGTTGACACATAAACTTCTTTAAAGTCCTGCAAGACGATTGCAACACCCGTTATATAGTCATTTTGGACATAAAGATCATCAATATTTTCATACAGAGAAATAGAAGTTGACGAAGCCGCTTGATGCTCCAACAGCCAATAAAAATACTCAGAAGTGGATAGGCTAAAGTACTTATAAACCCCTTGTATCCGGTCTTGATTGGCTACTAAATCTTGTGCTAGTTGAGCTGACTCCCGATAATAATACTCTACCTCATCGACTGTTCGAGTAGTTACACGCTGGGCTACTCTTTGAGCTTCCTTTTCCCGTGAATCCCAGTCAGCATAGGAGAGTAAGATTGCAAAACTCGCAATAATAATGATCATAACTGAACTGTAGGTTCTCAGAAGCGTATGTAGCCAAAACTGCTTCATTCTATTTTGTCGCCAATTTTTCATGGATACTTTCATAGACCGGTTCCAACATATCACTGATAAAGAAATGCCACATCCCAATTCCTACAAAGAAGAGAAGAGCAGGCATATAGTAACCAATTGCCACAAGTAGCACTGTTCCAAGAAGAACCTTGGCCACAGCCGCTAAGCTCATAAAGATGCCAATCAAGGATAGTTTGAGACTATTACGATAGGACAAATCAAAATAAACTTGTAGTTTCAAAGATACTGTATAAGCCAAAAAGAGCAGGGCAACTACTAGAACATTCAAAAATGTCGCAATCAAATGAATAATAGTCTGATGAGGCAATTGAACCAAGAGATACAGGCCATAGACCAAAACTAGATCCACCCCTAAAAAGCTATAGAAAATCAGGTTGCTTGAGACGAAATTTTGCTTGTAAAGAGACCAAGCTTCCTTCAAACTGTATTCTCGAAAGCTATAACCATGTTCTGCATACAAGCTCATCAAGGTGGCACTAGCCGGCGCTAAACCAAGAATAATACCTCCTGCCAATGTTAATAGCCAAAAGAAGGCTGTCGCAATCATCCCTAAAAAGAAACGATTAAAGACAAAGTCTAAAAATCTCCCCATGATATCCCCCTAAAAATAACTATGAAACTATTATATCATATTTCAAGCGTTTTCAAAAACTTCTAGTGCCCATTTACAATCCCATCAAACCGTGGTAAAATGAGAATTGTGAAAAAATTATCAGGAGACAATTCATGAAGAAATCTATCTTAACTACACTTCTTTTTGCAGTTCTTTACTTCCTCTGCATGGGGATTGGTGTCCTTTTGGGCAATCTCTTTGACCAAGCTGGAAACATGTTTTATGCGCCTGCCTTTACTGCCCTTGTCGGCGGTAGCGTCTATATGATCCTAGTCGCAAAAGTTCCGCGCTTTGGAGCCATTACCACTATCGGCCTTGTCATCGCCCTCTTTTTCTTGGGAACTAAACACGGTGCCGGTGCCTTCCTTCCTGGAATTATCTGTGGCCTGCTAGCAGATGCAGTAGCTAACCTCGGAAAATACAAGGACCAAACTAAGAATTTCCTTTCTTTCATACTCTTTGCCTTTAGCACATCAGGACCAATTCTAATCATGTGGATTGCGCCCAAAGCCTATATGGCAACCCTTCTAGCAAGAGGAAAATCCCAAGAATATATCGACCGTATCATGGTTGTGCCAAACCCTGGAACCATCCTTCTATTTATCGCAAGTATTGTCATCGGAGCCCTAGTGGGTGCCTTGATTGGACAAGCATTGAGTAAAAAATTGGCACAGAAAATCTGATTACTAAAAAAGAGCCACACGGCTCTTTTTTATTTATGGCTCAATTTCTTGGTCAAGAAATCTCCCAAGAATTGGATTGCAAAGATAATCAAAATGATAATGATGGTTGCCAAGATGGTCACATCGTGATTGTAGCGGTTAAATCCATAAGCGATGGCTACGTTACCGATACCACCAGCTCCAACTGCCCCCGCCATAGCTGTTTCCCCAACAAGGGAAATCAAGGTCACAGTCGTCACACGGATCAAATCTGGAAGACCTTCGGATAGGTAAACTCCCACGATGTCCCAGAAGGTCGCTCCGCTAGCTTGAGCCGCCTCAATGACACCACCATCTAGCTCAGCCAATACCACCTGTACTTGACGGGCAAAGAAGGCAAAGACTGCAAAAGATAGCGGTACGATAGCCGCATTTGGACCAATGCTTGTTCCTACGATTAGATGAGAGAAGGGTGACAAGACTGCCAAGAGAATGATAAATGGAACCGCACGGAAAATAGAAGTGATTTTATCCAAAATCCAGAAAACGACTTTATTTTCCAAGACACCACCTGGTGCTGTCAAGACAAGGAAGAGACCAGCAACTAGCCCTAAGAACCCTCCGATGATGAAGGAAAGAACTGTCATATAGAGGGTTAGGTAGATGGCTGTTCCCCAGCCTGCCTGACCAGCCCAGCCCATCTTATAGACATTTGGCAAATAGGTTTGAATCAATGATTCCATCTTACTGTCCTCCCTTCAATACTTTTAGCTGTACGCCTGCTTGACGAATGGCTTCTTGGGCACCCGCTAGCGCTGCTTTTTCACCTGACAAGACCACAACTAACTCTCCAACAGGAGTGCCATCGAGGATTTCGATATTTCCATAGAGGATATTAGCCGTTACTTGGTAACGCTTGTACAATTCATTCAAAAGTGGCTCGTCTGTTGAAGCACCTGCATACTTGAGTTGCACCAATAGACTGTTTTCAGACAGGTGTTGCACGATTTCTTGCTTCTCAATCTTGACCATAGCTTCATCAATTCCTGTTGCTGTTGAGATAAAGTCTTGAGTCAAAGCTTGTTTAGGGTCTGAGAAGATTTCAAGGACACTACCCTCCTCAATCAAATACCCGTCCTGCATAACTGCCACACGATTGGCGATGTCTTTGACAATCTGCATTTCATGCGTAATCAAGACAACAGTCAAGCCTAATTTTTGGTTCAAATCTTGCAACAAGGCCAAAATCTGCTTGGTTGTCTTAGGGTCAAGGGCAGAAGTTGACTCGTCTGAAATCAAGATTTTTGGATCATTTGCCAAGGCACGCGCAATGGCTACACGCTGTTTTTGCCCTCCAGATAGTTGTGAAGGGTAGTTTTCAGCACGGTCCGCCAAGCCAACCAAGTCCAACAACTTAGCTACTTTAGCCTTCTTTTCTTCCTTGCTAAGTCCAGAATGTTTAAGGGCAAAGGCTACATTCTCCTCCGCAGTCTTCTGACTCATCAGGTTAAAATGCTGGAAAATCATCCCGATATCTTGACGTTTACGACGCAACTGCTCGGCCGTCAAGGTGACCTTGCCATCAAAAATCACATCGTCGTCAATGGTAATTTTCCCTGCAGATGGTTTTTGCAAGAGATTAATCACCCGTACAAGGGTTGATTTCCCTGCTCCAGAATATCCAACGATTCCGTAGATATCCCCTTCTTGGATGTGAATGGTCACATCCTTGACCGCTGTGATGGTTCTCTTCTTTTGATGAAAGGTCACATCGATCTGATCTAACTTGATAATATCTCTACTCATAGCTTCTAATCAGCTCCTCTACTAATTCAATATGGGTGTAGTAATCGGCGATTCGCACGTTCTCATCTCCACCGTGGTCTCGACTATTGGCATTTCCTAGACCGAAGGCCACCATTGGTACTTCTAGGGCATCAAAGACCGTATGCATAGGCCCTGTCCCCGCTGTCGTCGGCAAGACTGAAACGCCCTGTGGATAGAATTTCTTGGCCAACTCGATCATATTGAGAATGGCTGGCGCGCTCATATCGCTTCGATAGCTCATCTCTCCCAAGGTATAGTATAATTCTACCTTATCAAAGCCATTTTTGTCTAGCTGTTTCCGAATTTTTTCCAGAACATCATGCGGTTCTAGACCAGGAACCAAACGAACCTCTAGCTTAGCACTGGCTTCTGCTGGCAAAATCGTTTTAACCCCTTGTCCTTGGTAACCTGACTGAATCCCTTCGATATTAAGGGCTGGCTCGAAAAAGAAACGTTTCAGAAAGGCTGCGCGGTCCTCTTGTAAAAGGGGCAATTCCAAACCATAAATCTGGCTGATTTCCCCTGGATTTCGTTGGGCATAGGTACCCACCAAGGCCAATTCACGTTCATTTGGCTCTTGTACTTCTTCGTACAAGCCTTCAACCAAGATACGGCCATCAGCAGCACGAAGAGACTGTAGAGCTTGAAGGAGGTACCAGGGAGCTGATTCTACAACCCCACCATAACTAGAATGGATATCGACATCAGCGCTTTTTACCTTGGCATCAAAGGTCACAATCCCCTTATTTCCACCAGAAATTTCTAGCTGTTCCAAGGCATTTTTGGTCCCTTGTTCCCAGACCAATAAATCCGCACCACGGAGTTTATCAGCGTGCTTTTCCAGATACTTATCTAGGTCTGTCGAAGCTGATTCCTCCGCTCCCTCCATGATAAAACTGATATTGACAGGCAGATCATCATGGTGCTGCATATACTTTCTCAAAGCACTCAAACGAGCTGTAATATGGCCCTTGTCATCGTCAACCCCACGCCCATACATGAAACCATTGCGGACCGAAAGCGTAAAGGGATCCTCTGTCCAGACCTGATCCCCATCCGCTGGCACAGTGTCATAGTGGTTATAGAAAATCAGGGTTTTGGCATCTGGACGCGAACTCTTGAAATGCGCCATGACAAAGGGCGCCATATAAGTCTCATCAATCTCCACTTCAGCCCCAACACGTTTGAAAATCTCACCCAGATAGTTTGCGACTTCCTTAAGTCCAACCTGCTGGGCAAAGACTGATTTCTTAGAAATCAAGGTACGCAAAACCTCAAAATAATGCTGGGCCACATGATCTTTTTCAAATTTTTCAATCTGTTCTTGTTCGCTAGGAAAAACCATATTCTCTCTACCTTTCTATGAACTACTCTTCCTGACAATCCATGCTTTATACAAAAGCAAGAGGTGGAATTTTCTCTCCCACCTCCCTGTTTCTTATTACCAAACTGGTTGATCCAAACCGTCTGATGTTTCTTCGATAACTTTTTTCACTTCATCTGTATGGTAAGCTGCGATTACTTTCTTGATAGCATCAGCTTTTGGTGATGATTCCCAATCTTTTTTCGCAACGATGATGTTGTACCATTGTTTTGAATTTTCATCAGCTTGTTCTTTGAAAAGTGCTTTCTTGTAGTCCAATTTTGCTTCTGTAACGAAGGTATTGTTTACAACGGCAGCGTCAACTGATGACAATGAACGAGCTGTTTGGCTAGCGTCCAATTCAGTGATTTTCAAGTTCTTTGGATTTTCTTTGATGTTAGCAACTGTTGCAAGGGCAGTTCCTGAAACGTCCAATTTAATCAAGCCAGCTGATTGAAGCAAGTAAAGCGCACGGCTTTCGTTTGTAGCATCGTTCGGTACAGCGATTTCTCCGTTTGCTGGGATGTCTTCTACTTTAGTGTACTTGTTGTCACTTCCATTCAAACCTGAGTAAAGGCGGATTGGAGAGATGTAAGTATCTGCAATCGCTACAAGGTCTTTCCCGTTTTCTTTGTTCCAGTTGTTCAAGAAGTTATAGTGTTGGAAAGCGTTCAAGTCTACTTCGCCATCAGCAGTTGCCTTGTTTGGTTGTGAGTAGTCTGTGAACTCTGTAAATTCCAAAGTGATACCGTCTTTTTTAACCAATTCTTGGATTTTGTCCCAACGTTTTTCTTCAGAACCGCTACGGTTAACAGTTGCGATTTTGATAGTTGTTGCATTGTCTGCTTTCTTTTCTGAATTTCCGCAAGCTGCAAGAGCCAAACCTGCGACTGTAGCAAGAGCTGCTACACCAAGCCATTTTTTGATTTTCATGATTCTTTCTCCTTAAAAATAATACCGTACTAGTATCTCACAATTTGTTTGATTTCACAAATTGTTATTAGATAGTCAGATATATAGTTTAAAACTATATCCTTAAAAACTGAGAAATCATCCACCTGATCAGAATGGATGATTTCAAAAAATTATTTAATATCAGCTTCTGCTGGTAGGTAAGTGTCGCCGAAGAATTGTTTAGACAATTTTTCAAGAGTTCCGTCTTTGTAGAGTTCTTGGATACGTTTGTCTACAAATGTTTTCAACTCATCTTGACCTTTAGCAAGAAGTGGGTAAACATAAGGTTGTTGGTCGCTTGGAAGTTCGATCACTTTCAAGTTGTCCAAACCTTGGTCCTTGATGACTGTTTCAACACCGATTTTATCAAAAATCTTGTAGTCAAACTGGCCATCGCTCAAGCGTCCCATGATTTGTTGGAAGTCTGCTTTAGTATACTTTAGGACAGTTGGATTATCTGAATGTTGTTTGTTGTAGTCTTCTAGCTGTTTAGCAGAAGTTGTCCCTTGAACAACTTCTGTTGATTTTCCACCGATATCATCAAGCGATTTGATGCTAGGGTCATCTTTTTTCACTACAAGAACGTTAGGGTTTTTAGCAGTTGGAGCTGCATAAAGGTATTTTTCAGCACGTTCTTTAGTGTAGCTGATGTTGCTAACAGCCATATTGTAACGGTCGGCATCAAGTCCTGCAAAGACTCCTGACCACTCTGTCTTCTCAAACTTGACATCATACTTGTCAGAGTCTTTAAAGATAGCGCGAACCACTTCAATTTCGTAACCAGTCAATTCGCCATTTTCTTCATAGTTGAATGGTTTTGGTGTAGCATTAGTTGCAACGATAATTTCTTTCTTGCTAGCTGCTTCTCCTTCTTTCTTAGCACCACCTGAGCAAGCTGCTAACACACCTGCAGCAACAAGCCCTAGGGCAGCAAGAGATGAGTATTTAACGATTTTTTTCATGTCATTTCCTCCAAAATAGAATACCTTATTATCTTATCAGAAAAAAAGTAATTATGCCATTATATAATATTTATCTCTGTGATAGATTTTCTTTATGGGTAATTTATACTCAATGAAAATCAAAGAGCAAACTAGGAAGCTAGCCGCAAGCTGTACTTGAGTACGGTAAGGCGACGCTGACGTGGTTTGAATTTGATTTTCGAAGAGTATTAAAAGACCAAACGCAAGACTGCAATTAAGACCACTCCAAAGAGAACTGTTCCAACTAGATTGCGGTAGCGAAAGGCTACCCAAGCCGTTGGAAAGACTGCTAAGAAGTCCAGCCATTTGATTTGAGGAAGACTCCCAACCTTGCCTGTCACTACGCTTGAAAGAATCAAGGCAAAGATAATAGAAACGGGCAAGAACTTCAAAAAACGCTCAACGATTGCAGGCAGGCCCTTATACTTGACCAAGATGAAGGGAATCATACGGGGAATCCAGGTCACCAAACCAGAGAAAATAACTGCTAATAAAAGATACTTACTGACCATCTAAAACCACCCCCATTGTACAACCTAGCAAGGTCGCAAACAGAACAGCTAGTGATTGAGACACCACTGTTAAGAGTAAAAAGAAGGACACCGCAACAACTGCTAGGATAATCAGCAGATTGCGGACAGGAATCCGTCTTTGCATAATCTGGAATTGCGAAGCAAAAATACCAATAAACATCCCAACCAGGGCAAAATCTAAACCAAAGATTTCTGGATTTGGCAGTAGGCCACCCAGAGCCGTTCCGACTACTGTCCCCACAAACCAAGCCACATAGCTATTGAGATTGTTTCCGTGCATCCACATAGGATTGACCTTGTCTGTATGGGCCAATTCGCCCATCAAAACGCCATAGGTTTCATCTGTCAAAAGGCTAGACATACCGATATTTTGCCAGAGACTAGTATGACGAAAATAGGTCGACGCATGCAAACTCAACAAAAAGAGACGCAAATTAATCAAAAAGACCGTCATAGCAATAGCTGCTACAGGCGCTTGAACCGCAATCAAGGCCAACATAGCAAACTGGGCACTCCCAGCATAAACAAAGAGGCTCATCAAGCCCATCTCAACAGGTGTCACATAGGGCGCACCGATAATCCCACAGGCAAGGCCAATACTGACATAACCAAGGGCTGTTGGCATAGCTGCCTGCGCCCCCTCCCAAAATCCTTTTTCTTTCATATTTCTCCTCATATTGTCTTAATAAATGGGCTGAAAAGGCTCCAGCCATAGCATGGACTATTATAACACATTCAGGAAAGAGAAAAAAGTCTGCTGATTGTAATCAGACAGACTCCATTTTATTCTTATTTAATCTTGAAGAATTGAACAATTGCCACAATACCTTGATAAATAAAGACAAAGGCAATGGTGTAACTAATATAGAGACCGGTCATCAATGGGTATCCCATCATGATTAAACCTGCTACGATTCCTAAAATCCCCATCCAAACTAGAGGGGTACCTACCGATTTATCCGTCTTACGAACCTTGAAACCAACGATAGTTTTTGTAATACCATTTGTCAAGGCCCATAAAGAAATGATAAATGGTACAAATGTTACCATTTCAATAAAGCTACCTGAGAATAAGGTAAGAGCGAGGATGAGGGTAACAATTCCTCCAAATAAATTCCAGCCATGCTTTTCTTCTGATTTGAAGTATTGTACAATCTCAGAAATCCCTTGAACTGCAAATACAAGTGCAAACAAGAAAGTCATGGAAGCCAAGCTAATAAGAGGATGTGCAAACATATTAAAACCTGCAAAAACTGCAAAAATACCCGCAATTAGTAACAACCATTTCCAAATTTTCGACATTATTTTTCTCCTTTTTTAGAGGAATCTTCCTCTAGTATTCCATAAATCATCATATCCAAAACCTGTGATAATTGATGTTCATATCCTGAAACCAAGTTAGATAGAGGTCTGATTTCCCTGAAAAATTATGATACAAAACTCCTTTGGCAATACCATCCACTTTACAAAGTTCATTGATGACAAAACCTTGATAGCCTTTTGTAGCAAATTCAAACAAAGCAGCGGTAATGATTTTCTCTCTTCGTAGTCTTGTTTTTTCTTCTTTTCTCATGTATTTACCTCTACATTTTTTAATTATAAACCGATTGGTCTAAAATGTCAAGCAACTTTCTCAAAAATTTAACAGTCTGCTGATTGTAGCCATCATAAACAGACTGGAATCCAGTCTCAAACATATAATATACACATTCTTCGCTAAATGTTTTCACGGATATTCAAGAGTATGATAAAGGCAGCTAGAAGAAATAGCAATAAAACAAAGCTAACTGCCAGAGTTCCAAAGCTAGTAGCAATGGTTACCAAAGCTATTGTAAATAAGCTAGGTAAAACAACTGTAATGGCGCCGATAGAGGATTGAACTGCTCCCATTGACTCCTCAGGTATTTGTTTAAAAATGAGTTCCTGTAATCGAGGAGAGAGGATACCTGCGAAAAAGGCATCCAAGGCACTAAAGATAAGAATCCAGTCAAAACGAACTGCCACAAAGCCAACTAAAAGGAGTAATTGGATAATAAGCGAGGCATATAGGGCTAGTTTTATGGAGATTGTATTCTTCAGATAGCCACTCACAAGGCTTCCGACAATAAGGGCTGACAATTCAAGGGTGGATAACAAGGCAAGAGATTGACCTGTTTGTAAATTCAAAAAGGGCTGATTCCTCAAAAACAGAGTAGAAACAGGAACTGTAACATTTATCACTGCTTGACTAATAGAGATAATAAACAAAACCAAGAGCACCTTATTCATATTCCATATCAATTTTGATGATTGGAGCAGATGCTGGCAAAAGGATTTTACAGAGAGTCCTTCTTGATAGCTAATCGTTTTTTCTACTTTCAAGAGGTCTGTTTTTATGAAAAGAATACCTAAAAATGCGATTAAAAAGGTCAGAGCATTCAGTAAGGAAATAGACTGGATAGATAGAATACCTAGTAAGACTCCTCCTAGAATATTACTGATTGTTTTCACTAAACTAACAGTTGACTGTTTAAATCCAATAGCTTCTGCCAGATGGTCTTGCCCAATAATTCTAATGAAAATCGGAGTGAGCATGGCGCCTGAAAAATAACTCAATGTGTCAGATAAGAGGTTAATCAGACAAATAAATGCTACTAATAACAAGGAAAAGGACTGCCCTGAAAGTGATAAAGAAACGATAGAGTAAAGCAAAAATTTTGCAAAACTAATCATTGTATATTTTAGGACACGATGATGTTGAAAATCCGCCAAAACTCCCAGAAAGATTTGCAGAACTTGAGGAAGGGTTTCTGAAATCGTGATCAGTAAAATCGCCAAAGGGGCAAAAGATGCATCTGCCACATAATTCAAAAAGGCCAGATAAAAAATCGTATCCCCAACCGTTGAAATCCACTGGTTGATGGTTAATTGCCTAAAATCTCTATTTTGAAGAAATACTTTCATCACAACTCCTTTTTGAATTCAAATGGGAATCTTTCCCCAAGGATAGACCACGATACTACTAACAACCAAAATTACAGTAACATCAAAAGCTGACCAATGCCATTGTAGACTATATGCAATCCAATAGGCCAATAAATTGACTTTGTTACTCTAAATAAGACTGCAAATATAAGGCCGCCACCCATATAGTAGACAAAGTCTGTCAAGACCCAACCATGACTACTAATGTGCAAGATTCCAAATAATATAGCTGATCCGAGTACATCCAGTCCCCATTTCTTCCCTTTTTCCAGAGCAGTCATCACTAATCCACGATAAATCATCTCTTCAAAAATGGGGCCTGCAATCACAGGATAAAAAAATACATCAAAAATGCCGTAGCTCCTGTAAAAGTAGGAGCAGCATGTTGATAAGAAATTTCATTTCGAGTAGGTGGAAAAATAAAAAATGTAACAAAATTCCAAATAACAAAAGCAAGAAGAGCTAGAAAAGAATAGAAAAGATAGGACCCTTTAAACTTTCTACTATTGATTTGTTGCCATCTCCCTGACTTAGTCATAGCAAAAAAAGCAAGAAGGACTACAAGAAAATTCAACATCATATCCGACAAATAGTAGGCAAAGTCAGATAGACCAGTAACAAGGTTGCTGCGTAAAACTAGACCACTGAACTTCTGGTCAGCAATAACTAGTAGAAAAGCTATAAACAAGTAGTAGCGTGAGATTATCTTTTTCATTCTATTTTCTCCTATACTATGAAATAAAGATAGTATAACACGAAAATTGGCTTATTTTAAAAAATCGCATATTTGACATTTTTGCTTATAAAAATTTCAGATTTGCGATTTTGGTATATTTGATTATTTCACTGGTATAATAAAGTTATCACTAATTAAGGAGTGGAGCAACTATGAAAAAACAAATTTTAACATTATTGACAATCGTTGCTGAGATTATTATCATTTTCCCGTTTCTAACTAATCGATAAGTTCTTTGTATTGCTGAAAACGCAATGCGAAGAGGGCTGTTAATTGTGGATTTTCTAATACTTGCAGAGATTGGATAAAGTGTTCAATCTCTTTTTGATTGTTTCCTTTGGTTTGAAGGAAAATACTCATTTTCTTTAAAAATTGCCTCAATACTTTTTCAAAAACATCGTATGGACGAAGCATACTCCCCAGCTCAGCTTCAAAGATTGGGATGTAAGAGAAAAGTTTGCGCTCCATGAGCTCTGATATAATATTCAGAAATCCACTTTTCATATACAGTCTATTATGTACCAACTCTTTAAATTCCTTAGATTTCTCAAGTAAAGTGGTTGATAAAAATATCAAATCTTGATTGCTCAAGAAAGGCATGGTATTACAGAATATATAGAGTTCAAACCAGGTCCAAGACTCAATAGCGTAGAGGTAGGTAGTTAAAAACTCGCTATCCTCCTCTGCTAGCGGATAGCTTTTATCTAAGGAATGGATAGCATCTTTAATCACAATGGCATTCAAACGACGATAGGTCTCTGCCATCTGTTCTTGCTCGACTTCCTCCAACAGTTGCTCTAAACCAGCTATATCTTGGTGGGCAAAGCGATCCACAACCTTTCTACCAATCTGCATATGTAGGGATTCTTGATAATTGTTTAGCTTATGACCAAACTCATCAAAATTCATATTGATCCCTTGGATGGCTAGGATCAACTTATCCGCAGATAGCATAGACTGCCCTAGTTCAAACTTGGACAACTGAGAGGCTGTTAGACCAGCACAAGCCACATCTGACTGCTTGAGCTTTCTCGCCAAACGTAATTCCTTGTAAAATTCTCCCAACTCCATTCTCTCAATCATCTCACCACCTCCTATTTTTTATATAGTATATCATTATTCACAATTATTTGTCAAAATATTCTGACATTTAAGAGAGCAAAAAAGCCAGCCCTAAGCTGACTCTTTATTCCATGGTATCAAAAGCGAGACTTGGTTTGGCATTGAGGTCCAAGCTTGCAAAGTTTTCTTTGTTCCATTCGCTGACGCTGGCATAGGCAATCATACCTGCATTGTCTCCGCAGAGGCGCAGAGGTGGAATGATGACCTTGACATCTGCGATTTCGGTTGCTAGGCGTTCTCTGAGACCTTTATTGGCTGCCACACCACCTGCCACGACTAGAGTTTTAACAGGGTATTTCTCCAAAGCCTTCTTAGTTTTTGCCATGAGAATATCCAGGACAGCTGCTTGGAAGGATGCACACAAGTCCTCTGTAGACAGACTTTCTCCCTTTTGCTCGGCATTATGGTGAAGATTGATAAAGGCAGATTTCAAACCTGAGAATGAAAACTCCAGATTATCTTCCTTAATCATGGCACGAGGAAAGTCATAAATATCCTGCCCCTGATGAGCCAGCTCGTCAATCTCACGACCGGCAGGATAGGTCAAGCCCATGACACGGCCGACCTTATCATAGGCCTCACCAACCGCGTCATCTCGCGTTTCCCCAACAATCTTGTAGTCACCAGCCTCCGAAACATAAACCAACTCTGTGTGTCCACCGCTGACCAAGAGGGCTAGCAAGGGAAACTCCAAAGGCTCCACGCTCTGAGCTGCCATAAGGTGACCAGCCATGTGGTTAACGGGAATCAGCGGAAGTCCATGTGCCCAAGCAAAGGCCTTAGCAGCTGATAAACCAACTAGTAAAGCTCCCACCAAGCCAGGTCCATAGGTAACCGCCACAGCTGTTACATCGTCTTCGGTAATCCCTGCTTCTGCCAACGCCTCCTCGATGCAGGCTGTAATGACCTCGACATGGTGACGACTGGCTACTTCTGGCACTACGCCCCCAAAACGTTTGTGGCTCTCAATTTGACTAGCAATGACATTAGACAAGAGCTCATCGTCGTTTTTCAAGACGGCGACACTGGTCTCATCACAGGATGTCTCAAATGCTAAAATATATCTATCCTTCATCTATTTCTCTCTTCATGATAATGGCATCCTCGACTGGGTCATGGTAGTAGGCCTTTCGCTCAGCGATGACTGCCATCTTTTCTTTCTTGTAAAATGCTTGTGCTCGGTGATTTGACTTTCTGACTTCGAGGAAAATCTCCTTGTCTGTCGGCAATTGAGCAAACAAGGCTGATGCAATTCCCTGACCCTGATAGGTTTGTTTGACAGCGATTTGCAGGACTTCTGCCTCAAAAAGATTCTCCTGCACAGCTAGAAAGCCAATCACTTCTTCCCCATCATAAGCTAGAGCATACCAAGTCTGGTCTTGGGACAGGTCTGCTTGGATTTGTTCCAGCGTCCAAGGACTGACTGGGTAAACAGCTATCATAACAGCGTAGATGGCTTGAGCCAGATCAGGTTGCTGGTGAGTTCGTTTGATTTCTATCATAGGCGTTTAATGTAGGACTTACCAGACTCGGTATGGTTCTTGAGCCAGTTTTCCTCAGCCTCAACACGCTTGAGGTAGTTCGGCACAAAATCATGCAAGGAGTCTGCTTCCTTGTCCCAAGCCAAAAGAGCAAGATTGGCTGCATTAGGCAAGGTTTCTTTGTAATTAGTCCTTGGCAAGTGTTCTTGAATCTGCTCCACAAAGGGGGCAACTTCTCCGACAAAGGTTACCTGACTAGCACCCTTAACTTTCTCTAACACCTCTTCAAAAGATAGGTGCGCTTCTGGCATGACAGGTTTGGCATTTTCATAAAATCCTGCATAAACATTGTTGCGACGCGCATCCATCAAGGGAACGAACAAGCCTTCTTGTTGGTAGGGCACCAGAGCCAAGAGGCTAGACATACCAACTAACTCAATGTTCAGGGTATGAGCCAAAGTCTTGGCAGTTGCTACCGCGATTCGCAAACCTGTGTAGCTACCTGGCCCTTCCGCCACCACGATTCGGTCCAAATCCTTGGGTGTCCAATCCAAACTTGCCATCAAAAAATCGATGGCAGGCATAAGGGTAATACTGTGATTTTTCTTAATATTAATCGTCGTCTCGGCAAGAACCTGCTTGTCCTCTAAAATAGCGAGAGAAAGAGCCTTGCTGGACGTATCAAAAGCTAATACTTTCATAACACATTCCTATCTTTTTGTCTGCTTACTATTATACTACAAAAGCTGGCACATGGGAATTTTCTTTGCCCCCAAACAAAAATGCCTATACTTAGCTAAAAAATAATTTAAAAAATGCTCACTTTTCCTTTTCTTTTCCGAATATAAAAGTGAACAAGAAAAAAGGAGGAAAGTTCAATGACAAATTTTGACGTTCTTGACAATCAATTTTTATCCTTATCTGAAAATGAATTATCAGATATTGATGGCGGTCTCGCTCCCTTGGTTATCTTTGGAGTAGCAGTATCTTGGAAAGCTATTGCAGGTGGAACAGCACTTATAGGTTCTGGTTTGGCAGCTGGTTATTTTTTAGGAGGAGATTAATATGATGAAAGATTTGAACAACTATTGTGAAATTTCTAATAAGGAATTGCAAGAAATAAAGGGTGGTTTTGGTGTAGGTGTTGGTATCGCTTTATTTATGGCAGGTTATACCATTGGAAAAGACCTTCGTAAAAAGTTTGGTAAGTCATGCTAGATAAAAAACACATTTTTAGAAGGATAAATTTTATTATCTTTATCTCTTATAGTTTGCTCAGCATTCTCAATGATTTAAACATTACTACTATCCCTTTACCAATCGATTTATCTGTTTGTATTGTTTTGTTTTTAGTCTTCAACTCTATTTTTGAGCAGAAGAATCATTAATATAAAGCTAATAAGCTCTGAAAATTCCATTGTCATGTCATTTTAGAAAAATGCAAAGACCACCTCATCTTGATAGATGGGGTGGAATTTTCTTTGCCCCCAAACAAAAATACCCCAGCAGAGCAGGGCATCTAAGCATTTAATCCAAAGTAAAATATAAACCAAACTACATAGGTTACGAGGAGGAGAAAAAGCGAGTAGAGAGTCACAAAGGTAATTTTCCACAAGAACTTGGTTTGTCGTTGTTCCAGTTTGGCAAATAGAAGATTCCCTCCATAAACGCAAGCAACAAAAACAATAAAAGCTACTAAGCGAGCTCCGATAGCAAAAGCAAATAAATTATACATAGGGCAACCTCCTTGACTTAAAAACTATAGGGAATTGTGACAAATGATAAATTCCACTTCCATTATCAAAATAACATATTTTCTTTATTTTTGCAAACGCTTACCAACGAGTAACCCTATGACTTTCTCGTTTCCGTCTTTTACTAATTTTTCATTTTGTGGTATAATTGAAATAATTGTAACGAATCAAGGTCAATCTAGACAAAAATGGAATGAAATCAAGCAATTCTCTGCTAAAAGTTTGGAATAAGCTGACCTGTAAATAGAAAGGAACTATATGATTTACAAAGTTTTTTATCAAGAAACAAAAGAACGTAGCCCACGCCGTGAAACAACACGCGCACTATACCTAGACATCGATGCTAACTCAGAACTTGAGGGCCGTATCGCTGCTCGCCAACTTGTCGAAGAAAATCGCCCAGAGTACAATATCGAGTATATCGAACTCTTGTCTGACAAATTGCTAGATTACGAAAAAGAAACTGGCGCCTTCGAAATTACGGAGTTCTAATATGGCCTACACTCTTAAACCTGAAGAAGTCGGCGTTTTTGCCATCGGTGGTCTGGGAGAAATCGGGAAAAACACTTACGGGATTGAATACCAAGACGAGATTGTTATCGTCGATGCTGGGATTAAATTCCCAGAAGATGACTTGCTGGGTATCGACTATGTCATTCCTGACTACTCATACATCGTGGACAATATCGACCGCGTCAAGGCTGTCTTAATCACACACGGACACGAGGACCACATCGGTGGGATTCCTTTCCTACTCAAGCAAGCAAATGTCCCTATCTATGCTGGACCACTTGCCTTGGCTTTGATCCGTGGGAAACTCGAAGAACACGGCCTCTTGCGCAACGCCAAACTTTACGAAATCAACCACAACACTGAGTTGACCTTTAAAAATCTCAAGGCAACTTTCTTTAGAACGACTCACTCTATTCCAGAGCCTTTGGGGATTGTCATTCATACTCCTCAAGGGAAAATTGTCTGTACGGGTGACTTCAAGTTTGACTTAACACCAGTTGGTGAACCAGCAGATTTGCACCGTATGGCTGCGCTTGGTGAAGAAGGTGTACTCTGTCTCCTGTCTGACTCGACAAATGCAGAAATTCCAACCTTTACCAACTCTGAAAAAGTCGTTGGCCAGTCCATCATGAAGATTATCCAAGGCATTGAAGGACGTATCATCTTTGCATCCTTTGCCTCAAATATCTTCCGTCTCCAGCAAGCGACAGAAGCCGCTGTTAAGACTGGACGCAAGATTGCGGTCTTTGGTCGCTCTATGGAAAAAGCCATTGTCAACGGAATCGAGCTTGGTTACATCAAAGCTCCTAAGGGAACCTTTATCGAGCCAAATGAAATCAAAGACTACCCTGCAGGCGAGATTCTTATCCTCTGTACAGGTAGTCAAGGCGAGCCGATGGCAGCCCTCTCTCGTATCGCCAACGGAACCCACCGTCAGGTGCAACTCCAACCAGGTGATACGGTTATCTTCTCTTCTAGCCCAATCCCTGGAAACACTACTAGCGTCAACAAGCTGATTAACATCATTTCAGAAGCTGGTGTCGAAGTTATCCACGGTAAAGTGAACAATATCCATACATCTGGACACGGTGGTCAGCAAGAGCAAAAACTCATGCTCCGCTTGATTAAGCCAAAATACTTCATGCCTGTCCACGGTGAATACCGCATGCAAAAGGTCCACGCTGGACTAGCAGTAGATACTGGTGTTGAGAAGGACAATATCTTTATCATGAGCAATGGTGATGTGCTTGCCCTTACTGCTGACTCAGCTCGTATCGCAGGTCATTTCAACGCCCAAGATATCTATGTCGATGGAAATCGTATCGGTGAAATCGGCGCAGCTGTCCTCAAAGATCGTCGTGATCTATCTGAAGACGGTGTCGTTCTGGCAGTCGCAACTGTTGACTTCAAATCGCAGATGATTCTGTCTGGCCCAGACATCCTCAGCCGAGGCTTTGTCTACATGAGAGAGTCTGGCGACTTGATTCGCCAAAGCCAGCGCATCCTCTTCAATGCAATTCGTATCGCACTGAAAAATAAGGATGCTAGCGTGCAATCAGTCAATGGTGCCATTGTCAACGCTATTCGCCCCTTCCTTTATGAAAATACAGAACGTGAACCGATTATCATCCCTATGATCCTCACACCAGATGAAGAATAAAGCAAGAAAACAGCCCCGAAGACGGAGCTGTTTTTCTCTATGCTTTCTTTTGAGATTGAAACTCAATAAAAATCGAAATCAGACTAGAAGGCTAGGCGAAAGCATAACTTGAGTTAGGTGAGCCGAAGCCGACGACGTATTATTTTGATTTTTGAAGAGTTTTAGAAATACTACGATTTTTACCTTCAAGATACACCATCAAAATAGAAATATCTGCTGGGTTTACTCCCGAAATACGGCTGGCTTGGCCGATGGTTTCTGGATTGATAAGTTTGAACTTCTGACGGGCTTCCGTCGCGATAGAATCAATATCATCCCAGTCAATATTGGCTGGAATGCGTTTTTCTTCCATGCGTTTCATCTTGGCAACCTGATCCATAGCTTTTGAGATGTAACCCTCGTATTTGATTTCTGTTTCAATCAATTCGATAATCTTGTCATCCAAGTCCTCTGCAGCTGGTCCGATAAAGGCAACCACATCTTTGTAAGAAACTTCTGGACGGCGAAGGAATTCCTTGGCTGTCACTGCATCGGTCAACGGCTTGAAGCCCATCGCCTCAACCTTGGCATTGATTTCCTTGATCGGCTTGAGTTTGATACTGTCGAGGCGCTTCATCTCATTTTCAAATTGATTTTTCTTAATTTCAAAGCGAGCCCAGCGTTCATCATCCACAAGGCCAATCTCGCGTCCCATCTCAGTCAAACGCATATCGGCATTGTCATGACGGAGAATGAGGCGGTATTCAGCACGACTGGTCAATAGACGGTAGGGTTCAATGGTTCCCTTGGTCACCAAGTCATCAATCATGACCCCAATATAACCGTCACTACGCTTCAAAATCAACTCAGGCTTGCCTTGGACTTTCAAAGCCGCATTGATCCCAGCGATAATCCCTTGGCCAGCAGCTTCTTCATAACCTGATGTTCCATTTGTCTGACCAGCAGTGAATAGACCTGAGATTTTCTTGGTTTCCAGAGTCGCACGCAACTGGTGTGGCAAGACCATATCGTACTCAATGGCATAACCTGTTCGCATCATTTCAGCATTTTCCAAACCTTTGATGGAATGAACCAAGTCACGCTGGACATCCTCAGGCAGACTGGTTGAAAGTCCTTGAACATAGACTTCCTCTGTATTGCGCCCTTCTGGCTCAAGGAAGAGTTGGTGACGTTCCTTGTCCGCAAAGCGCACAATCTTGTCTTCAATCGACGGACAGTAACGAGGCCCCACTCCCTTAACCACACCTGTAAACATAGGCGCACGGTGGAGATTATTTTGAATAATCTCATGACTGGTACCGTTAGTATAGGTCAACCAACATGGCACTTGGTCTTTGACATAATCCTCATCACGTGAAGTGTATGAGAAATGATTAGGCGCTTCGTCTCCTGGCTGAATTTCTGTCACATCGTAGTTGATTGAAGAAGCCTTGACACGTGGAGGCGTTCCTGTCTTGAAACGACCAATTTCGAGGCCCAGTTCCTTGAGATTGTCAGCAAGGTTAATAGAAGCTAGGCTGTGGTTAGGACCTGATGAGTACTTGAGGTCTCCAATGATAATTTCCCCACGGAGGGCTGTCCCTGTCGTCACGATAACAGCCTTAGCAGCATATTCTTGATGGGTCGCTGTACGCACACCGACAACCTTGCCATCTTCCACCAAAATCTCATCAATCATGGTTTGACGAAGGGTCAGATTTTCTTGATTTTCAACTGTCTTGCGCATTTCCTTAGAGTAAAGCTCCTTATCAGCCTGCGCACGAAGGGCACGAACAGCTGGCCCCTTCCCTGTGTTGAGCATCTTCATCTGGATGTAAGTCTTGTCAATAGTTTTGGCCATCTCGCCACCGAGGGCATCAACTTCACGCACGACAATCCCCTTGGCAGAACCACCGATAGAGGGGTTACAAGGCATGAAAGCCAGCATTTCAATGTTGATAGTCGCAAGCAAGACCTTACAGCCCATACGGCTGGCAGCCAAGGAAGCCTCAACCCCAGCGTGTCCCGCACCAATTACAATAATATCGTATTCTTCAGTAAAATTATAAGTCATATTTCTCTCCTATTCCTCAAGATGAATGTGTCTTAGTTGGCCGTCCCAATCGGGTAAGGCTGTTTTTAAAAAGGCTGGAACTAACTGAAAATCCTCGAGTTTATCCAAATCAATCCATTCGCAAGGTTGCGTTTTCTCATCTTCCTGCATGGTCAATGGGGCATCCTCAAACAAATCCACCAGATAATGAAACTCGATATTGTGATAGGAAATACCGTCTTGTTCAAAACGATTTTCAACCACGAAAGCTAGCTGTCTAGCCTCAGCTTTGGCACCCAGTTCTTCCCTCACTTCACGGACTACAGCGTCCTCCGCTCTTTCATTGACTTGAATCGCACCACCGATAGTGTAATACTTGTCCTTATCTCTGGTGACTAGAAGCTTGCGATTTTGGATAATCAAGGCTGTCGCCCGAACACCAAAAACTGTATTTCCTATTTTTGTCCGAAAGTCTTGCTGAGTCATTTTTATCCTTTCCCTTAAACGACACAAAAACAGTCAAAACTCCAAAGAAGTGCAGGGCAAAAAAGCCTGCAACATCCATGAGCTTTGACCATCATTTCTATTGCTTTTATTATTGTAGCAAATTGAGAAAATTTGTCAATCTAAATGTACTGACAAACTTGTCCATCGCGGTAGGCATTGTCAATCAAACCACCACCTAGACACTCTTCCCCGTCGTAAAAGACAACTGCCTGACCTGGTGTGATGGCGCGTTGCGGTTCTGCAAAGATAACCTCTGCCTTGTCTCCTTTGACATGGACGGTCACCTTAGAATCAGGCTGACGATAGCGGAATTTAGCCGTACATTCTATCGTAAATTCCTCTGGCATCTCACGAGTAAAGTGAACTTGACTGGCTTCTAGACTGGTTGACATGAGCGAATCATGATAGAATCCTTGTCCTACATAGAGAATATTCTTGCTTAGGTCTTTTCCGACAACGAACCAAGGGGCATTGTCACCACCGTGTTGCCCACCGATACCAAGTCCACCACGCTGACCAATCGTATAGTACATAAGCCCAGCATGCTCGCCCATATCGCGACCATCCACAGTCATCATGCGACCAGGCTGAGCTGGCAGGTAGTTACTGAGGAAATTTTTAAAGTTCTTTTCTCCGATAAAGCAAATCCCTGTCGAGTCTTTCTTCTTAGCAGTTGCAAGGCCTGCTTCTTCTGCTAGTCTGCGAACTTCTGGCTTTTCCAAATGTCCTAGTGGGAACATGGTTTTTTGAAGTTGTTCTTGCGAAAGTTGGCTGAGGAAATAAGTCTGATCCTTGCCATTGTCCACGCCACGAAGCATGTGAACGATGCCATCCTCATCACGCGCCACTCGGGCATAATGCCCAGTCGCTACATAGTCTGCCCCCAAGGTCATGGCATAGTCCAAAAAGGCCTTAAACTTGATTTCCTTGTTGCACATAACATCTGGATTTGGCGTGCGTCCTGCACGGTATTCCGCTAGGAAATACTCAAAAACGCTGTCCCAGTACTCTTTTTCAAAATTGACAGAGTAGTAAGGAATGCCGATCTGGTCTGCTACCGCAGCCACATCCTTGTAATCTTCGGTCGCCGTACAGACGCCGTTTTCATCTGTGTCGTCCCAGTTCTTCATGAAGATACCGATCACATCGTAGCCCTGCTCCTTGAGAAGAAGAGCTGTCACCGACGAATCAACACCACCACTCATCCCTACGACAACACGTGTTTTAGAGTTCTCACTCATGGTAAGTCTCCCATCTATTCGTTTATTCACGATTGAAGGTCGTGTGTGCTTAACGATTGAAGGTCGCTTGAGCAGTATTCATTATAACATGCTTGGTTGGAGAAGACAAGAAAGAGGATGTCAATCGACCAACCTCTTTGTAAATACATATATAATTGTTTAAAAAGAGGGTAATTTATAGCTTAATCCCTCTACTGCTTATTATCTTATTTATAAAATAAACTAAAAATGATATACTATATTGAGGAGGAATACGTACATGATCCCTTAAAGATACTACCATCCATGTACGTAGAACGATTGTGAAAAACTACAAAGATATTCTAAAATCAAAAAATACCATTTTTACTATTATCATTGTCGCAAGTATTGGACTTTTAATTGGTCTAGTCATTCACCAAGAAAACATCTTAACAGAAAGAGGCAATATTGCTTTCTTCAAACGGCAAAAAAATGAACAAGATGTCGAACAAGTAAAAAAAGCCATCAAAGATTTTAATATCGATTCTGAAACAATTATAGAAGATTGGAAAAGAATTCAAGAATTGAAGCCAAACACTGACGAAGGCAAGCAAACATTAGCAGACTTTCTTACTACTACGTCCGATAAAATCACCAATCATTATAGCGAAAAAGCTTTAAAAATGGATATAAAGGAATCCGATAGTCAGTTTGAAGATAAACAAACACTTGAAACAGCCATCACTTCCTTACAAAAAATACTAGAAATCATTAAAAGTGTTAACTCCACAAGCGAACAAGCCACTATTGATGAAAAAATAAAACCCATCCAAGAACTAATTTCTAAATTCCAAAAGCAAGTTGAAGTCTTGACCAAAAAAGAAGGACAAAAGACTGACAAAAAAGAAACAGGAACGACTAGTAGCGAGGGGGAAAGAGAAACCTATTCTTCAGGAGGAGGGAGCTACACTCCAACCTATACTGAGTCAAATGGGAGCAGATACAGTTCACAAGCGCCTGCAAGCGAACCACCTTCATCTAATAGTGCTGGCAGCAGCGGAAATGATGTGGCAAGTACACAAAATCAAGCAGCTAATACTTCAGAAGCTCAAGCAGAAACTAATACCAATAGTAACAATGCTGAAGTTCCCACAATAAACAGTGATGATCTCGCTAGTTTAGGTGGCGGAGTTACATCATTCGGTCAGCAGTAAGCAATCGGCTATCACTAATTTAATTGTCTTTTATCGAACAAAGTATATAAAAGGCTAACAAAAACTAACTTCTAAATAAAACCACACTGTCATTCCAATCTTGAACATAATCAAATTGAATGGAATACTGTGTGGTTTTTGAATTGTTGAACATTCAGAGATTCCATTTTTGGGGCAATTGTCTATCAGAATGTCCTTTTATCTGTCAATAATCCGAGAAAATCTTGTCGTTTCAAGTCGGAGAAATGTTTGGCGGAAAGACTTCCCTTTTGAAGTCCATCATCTCTGACCTGCAAATAATAGCTATGTTGGCTTGTTTTAATTGTCAAAAAATCGCCCAATACAAAAACTCTTTTCCAGTTGCGAATCTCAAATTCTTTCATCTCTGATTTTGGAATGCGGATAAGTCCTTGCCGCAAATCGCGATGGTGCTCACTTGTGAAAGTCATCCCATTCCCAAGATTTTTTATCAGCAGTTCATCTGGAGTCACCATCACCAGCGCTATTTTAGTTAAGAAAATTTCAACTGTTGGTGGTAAAATCGCCAAATTAAACCAGGGATGTAGGTAGCGATAGGCTAAGAAATAATGAGGCTCCTCACCCAATTCTAGTTGTTTATATAAGGCCTTGACCTCACTATCTAACCTCGCTTCAAAAGACACATCCGAATGCTCTTCTTCCTTCCTCTGATTAAGATAACGCATCCAGACTAGGAAACCTATAAAGACTAGGACAAATATTCCTGATAAAAGATATTTTAAATTGTAGTTCATCACTTAACCTCCTGATTCACGACTCTACATAAAGCAGAGGCCTATTTATTTTGAAAATAGTTCCATCACAACTTTAAATAAGACGGGTGTCATTAAAATTAGGATAATTCCTATCACAAATATCATAACTACTCGAAAAAGTTCCTTATTTTTAAACATTTTATCCCCCCTTTTCTAGCTACATCATAGTACTGTTAAGCCCATTTTAAAATTATACCAATCTTATTTTAGTTTTATTTTCTACTTTTTATATTACTATGATACAATATTTTTAATAGGATTTTATTATTTGTTAACTTTTTTCACGAAAAGGAGTCAATCATGCGTTATGATTTCGGAAAGGTCTATAAAGAAATACGTGAGTCAAAAGGATTGACCCAAGAAGAGGTCTGCGGAGATGTCCTTTCAAGAACTAGCCTATCAAAGATTGAAAGTGGCAAGGTAACTCCCAAATATGAAAACATGGAATTTCTTCTCCGACAGGTTAATATGAGTTTTGAAGAGTTTGACTACATCTGCCATCTCTATCAGCCGAGCCAACGGACAGAAATCATGCAAACTTATCTCAATATGAATTCCATCATTGGTGGCAGTGGTCTAGTTGATTTTTTTGAAACATGCCAAAACTATCTCAAGACCCATCACGACCTGCCTATAGAAGAAATCAGGGATATGCTTGAAGTTGTCATTCATATCCGTCAACATGGTACAGAGAAACTGTCAGATCAAGTGAAACAAACTGTCAAAAAACTTTGGGAAAAAATTGAAAAACAAGATACATGGTATGAAAGTGACCTAAAAATCCTCAATACCATCCTTTTCAGCTTTCCTATTGAACACCTCCATCTCATCACTGAAAAAATCTTGCAACGCTTGGAAGTCTATAAAAACTACCAACATTTATATGACTTGCGAATGGCAATCCTACTCAACCTTTCCACCATTTACTTATATCATCAAGACAGAAACATGTGTCAACAAATCTGCTATACTTTACTAGAGGATGCCAAGAACAAGAAAAGCTACGATATGCTTGCTATCTGCTATGTCCGTATTGGGATTTGTAGGGATGATGCTAAACTTATCCAAAAAGGGTTCTCCCTTCTAGAGCTGACCGATGAAACTTCCATTCTAGCCTTTCTCAAAAAAGAAGTGGAGATCTATTATCAACCGAAAGAAATATAAAAAAGTCGAGGGATTTCCTCGACTTTTTCAAATTATTCTGTTCATTATTTCTTAATACCAGCCGTTGTTAAGCCAGAAGTTTTTAGCAGCTGACCATGAACCGTAACGTCCTGCAACGTAAGCATCTGCTACACGTTCTTGGTTTTCAGCTGAGTAGTCACCGTTCAAGTATGAATCTGTCAATTGGTAACGTCCAATGTATTGGCCGTTTGTAGCTGTATAGCTACCACCTGATTCTTTTTGTGCAATCCATTCTTTAGCTTCTGCTTCAGATCCACTTACAGTTGCAGCTGGTGCTGAAGTTTCTGCTGCAGCAACAGTTTCTTCTGCTACAGGAGCGCTTGCAGCTGGTGCTGCTTCTTCTACTACTTCTGTAGTTTCTGCTACTGGAGCTGAAACAGTTTCATCTTGAGCAGCTGGTGCCGCATAAGTAGCTGGCGCTGGTGTTGCAACAGGTGCTACAGGACCATCGATAACCAACTCTTGACCAACATAAATCAAATGAACGTTGTCGATGTGGTTGTTTTCTGCCAATTTCTCAACAGTTGTGTTGTGAGTTTCAGCGATTTCTGAAAGTGTATCACCTTCTTTAACAGTGTAAGTTGATGATTCTTGAGCAGATACAAATGATGGAGCAAATACTGCAAACAAGGCAGCTACTCCTGCAAGAGTTGTTTTAATCTTTTTAGTTGTTGATTTCATATTTGAAAATTCTCCTTCTTTCTATAGTTCTATCATACCCTTTAAATATTACCGTTTCTTGACACTTTTATGTAGAAATATTACAAAATTATTTTTTATTTCTCTAAATAAGCCATTTTTTGTTACAAAAGATGCTTTTTTATGCTATTTGTAGTGTAAAAAGGTTTTCATCCACAATTAAAGCCAAGACCTTCATTCTTTGATATAATAGAGATAAGAATTTTTATAAGGGGAAACTGATGAAATCACTTCGTTTTCAATCTGTCTTTGATATCATCGGACCAGTTATGATTGGCCCATCTAGTAGCCATACAGCTGGTGCTGTTCGTATTGGGAAGATTGTCTCTTCCATTTTTGATGATACTCCGACAGAAGTCGAATTCCAACTATTTAACTCATTTGCCAAAACCTATCGTGGTCACGGAACAGACCTAGCCCTTGTTGCAGGTATTTTGGGCATGGATACAGATGATCCTGAAATCCCAAACAGCCTGGAAATTGCCCACAAGCGTGGCATCAAGATTGTCTGGACCATTCAGAAAGACAGTAATGCTCCTCATCCAAACACCACTAAAATTACCGTCAAAAATGCTCACAAGACCATCAGTGTGACTGGTATTTCTATCGGTGGAGGAAATATTCAGGTAACCGAACTCAATGGCTTTGCCGTCTCTCTCAATATGAATACACCGACTATCATCATTGTTCATCAAGATATTCCAGGTATGATTGCCCTCGTAACAGAGGCACTTTCCCGCTATGATATCAATATCGCCCAGATGAATGTTACTCGTGAAAAAGCTGGTGAAAAAGCCATTATGATTATCGAAGTTGACAGTCGCAACTGTGATGAGGCCATCGAAGAAATTCGAAAAATCCCTCATCTCCACAATGTCAATTTCTTTAAATAGGAGGAAGCATGTTTTATTCTATCAAAGAATTGGTCGAGCAAGCAGATCTGGACTTTCAAGGAAATGTCGCAGAACTCATGATTACAACAGAGTTTGAATTGACCGGTCGCGAACGTGAAGAAGTCTTCCTTCTCATGGAACGCAATCTGGAAGTCATGAAAGCCTCTGTCCAACTTGGCCTCAATGAAAATAAATCTCGTAGTGGCCTGACAGGTGGAGATGCTGCCAAATTGGATCACTACATCAAAAACGGAAAAACTCTGTCAGATTACACGATTCTCTCTGCTGCCCGAAATGCCATTGCAGTCAATGAACACAATGCTAAAATGGGCTTGGTTTGTGCCACTCCGACCGCAGGAAGTGCTGGCTGTCTGCCCTCAGTTCTAACAGCTGCTATTGAAAAATTAGACCTCAGCCACGAGCAACAGCTGGATTTCCTCTTTGCTGCTGGTGCCTTTGGACTAGTCATCGCAAACAATGCCTCTATCTCAGGGGCTGAAGGTGGCTGTCAGGCCGAGGTTGGTTCGGCCTCTGCTATGAGTGCTGCAGCCTTGACTCTAGCTGCCGGTGGAACACCTTATCAGGCCAGTCAGGCCATTGCCTTTGTCATTAAAAATATGCTAGGCCTCATCTGTGACCCTGTTGCCGGCTTGGTCGAAGTTCCCTGCGTCAAGCGCAATGCTATGGGAGCTAGCTTTGCCTTCATCGCAGCAGACATGGCCTTGGCAGGTATCGAATCTAAAATTCCTGTGGATGAAGTTATCGATGCCATGTACCAAGTAGGAGCAAGCATGCCAACTGCCTTCCGTGAAACAGCTGAAGGTGGTCTCGCTGCCACCCCTACTGGTCGTCGCCTCCAAAAAGAAATTTTCGGAGAATAAGTTTATCAAATAGGAGAAACCATGACCTCTATCACAGCGATCTTTTTCGATCTGGACGGAACCCTCGTTGACAGTTCTATCGGGATTCACAATGCCTTTGCCCATACCTTTAAGGAGCTGGGGGTGCCTAGTCCTGATACCAAAACGATTCGTGGTTTTATGGGACCACCCCTCGAAAGTAGTTTTGCGACCTGCCTTCCCAAAGAACTAATCTCTGAGGCAGTTCAGATATACCGTTCTTACTATAAGGAGAAAGGCATCCATGAAGCTCAACTCTTTCCTCAGATTGTAGTCTTGCTTAAGGAGCTATCAAGCAAATATCCTCTTTATATCACCACTACAAAGAATACCCCTACCGCTCAAGATATGACTAAAAACTTGGGAATCCATCATTTCTTTGATGGCATTTATGGCTCCAGCCCTGAAGCACCTCATAAGGCAGATGTCATTCGCCAAGCCTTACATACACATCAACTAGCACCAGAACAGGCCATCATCATCGGAGATACCAAGTTTGATATGATGGGAGCTCAAGAAACAGGCATTCAGAAATTGGCCGTCACTTGGGGATTTGGAGAGCAAGCAGACTTGCTAAACTATCAGCCTGATTATATCGCCCACAAACCCATAGAAGTTTTGGAGTATTTTCAATAATATAACGGAGACTGGGCAAATACTCAATTTCATACTCTTCGAACCACGTTAGTTTTCTCTGTAACCTCAACGCTGTGCTTTGAGTAACCTTCGGCTAGCCTCCTAGTTTGCTCTTTGATTTTTATTGAGTATCAGAATAAAATGAAGCAAGTTTACACATAACAAAACGCATATTACCAAGGTTTTTCAAGACCTGATAATATGCGTTTTTCTTTTTTATTCAACGTGGGTTGTTTGATTGGCAAAGGCAATAATGGCTTGCTTCAACTCATCTCCACTAAGAGTGCGGAACTCTTCAATCTTTTGATCGATGGCTTCTAGAGGCATGACATTAACCTTACCAACGAAAATCTTATCCATAACTTGGTTATCAACAAGTTCGGTTGATACCAAGAGTTCTTCGTAAAGTTTTTCGCCTGGGCGGATTCCAACTTCAACGATTGGAATTTCGCTTTCGGTGTGGCCACTTAGAAGGACCATTTTCTTGGCCAAGTCATAAATCTTGACTGGTTTACCCATATCAAGGATAAAGACTTCCCCATCCTTGGCATAAGCACCAGCGTGAATAACCAAACGGCTAGCTTCTGGAATAGTCATAAAGTAACGGGTCATGCGGAAATCTGTCACCGTTACAGGACCGCCTTCAGCAATCTGACGTTCAAAGACTGGAATGACACTACCACGGCTACCAAGAACATTTCCAAAACGAACTGCACAGTAGGTCGATTGGCTACGTTGGTTAAAGCCAGTGACAATCAACTCAGCCACGCGCTTGGTTGCTCCCATAACATTTGGTGGATTAACCGCCTTATCTGTCGAAATCATAACCATCTTAGGTACTTTGGCTTCATCAACAGCCTTAGCAACGTTGTAAGTTCCACGGATATTGTTTTTAAAGGCTTCTTTTGGATTGCGCTCCATCATAGGAACGTGCTTATGGGCAGCCGCATGATAAACAATAGCTGGCTTGTACTGCTCAAAGACTTGCAACAAGCGGTCATAGTCTTGAATATCCGCAATAACTGGTACATAATCAATCCCTTGGAACTTGCGAATCAATTCATGATAAACAAGGTAGATTGAGTTTTCCCCATGACCGAGCAAAACAATGCGTTCAGGATTGAAACGGCTAACTTGTCGACAGATTTCAGAACCGATTGAGCCACCAGCACCTGTAACCAAGATTGTCTTACCTGTCAGTTCTGCGCCCAGACGCGATTCATCAAGACGAATTTCCTGACGGCCCAAAAGGTCTGTGATATCAATCTTCTGGAATCCTCCACCTGCTTGGTGAAGTCCCTGAACAACGGTTTCAACCTTAGGCATCTTGTAACATTTGACACCCAGCTTATTACACATCTGCAAGATACGTTCATATTCTGACGGGTCAAGCGACGGAATCGCAACGATGACACGCTCGATTTGATGGCGTTTGGCTAATTCAGGCAGATCATCATATGAACCCAAAACAGGAATTCCACCAAGTTTTTGGCCCTTTTTCTTAGAATCCTTATCCAAAATACCGACAAGTTCTAATTCACTAGTTGGATGTTGGTAACTATCCATAAAGAGAGCTCCACCATCACCGGCACCAATCAAGAAAGTCCGACGGTGTTCTCCATCACCACTTCCCTTTTTGCGTTTGGAGTAGATTAACTGCCAAGTAATCCGTGGCAATAAAATCAAGAAAGTACTCAACAAGATAAAGAGGAAGATAAAACGGATAGAGAAGAGGGGCAAGAAGGCATAGCAGATACTATATGACAAGATACTGCTAGCAGTCACACCAAAAAAGATTTTCATGAAATCCGTAATCTTGCTGTAACGACTGATACTAGCGTTCAACCCCCAAAATCCAATCATCAATTGATAGAACAGGAAGGCCAAACTTGTATATATAATGTAGTCAACAGGTGCTGGATTAATCAATCCGTAGAATAAAATATAAGATACAATGATGGAAACCACCATACTCAAAATATCAAATATTCCCCAGAAAACCTGTTTTTGTTGTTTATTTAAAATTTCCACCAGATCAATCACATAATCTGTGAGTTTTTTATTCATAGAAATTTACTCCTCCTTAAAAGAGTTTTACTATATTGTTATTGTAGCACATTTTAATTTATTTGGCTTATTTTTCCAAATAAATTACTGTTCCCTTGTACTCTTTCTTCCATTTAAATCCTCTAATCAAACCTACAATCGTTCCAAGGCCATAAGCACAGTGAATGGAAAATAAAAGAAAGGGCATCACAATTAGAAATCCATTTTTATGTTTTAATAAAGTCAGCAAAGTGAGTAATGACAAAAGTAGAAAATAGGCACCTAATTGTAAAGTTATGAATACGAATGTGATCGGTAACAATGCTAGACTAAACACAAGACTCAAAACAAATAAACAAGGAACATAGTGAAATAATGATAAACACTTAGGCTGAACATGACTTGTCAAGCCAATCCACAAACCATTTGAATACTTTTGATGCAGCATTTTCTTGAATGTTGGTCGAATATACTGATAAGATAGAATACTTGGGCTATAGCGGATTTTATAACCATGTTCTCGAATTCTATAATGAATATCATTATCTTCAGTTCGGCCAAGTTGCTCATTTACTAAACCAACCTTCTGGAAAACCTCTCGTTTATACATCCCATGAAAAATAGAAGAAACATATCTATCCTCGGAACTCTTTCGATAATTGGCAATGCTACTGCCAAACATATTTTCCTCAACAAGATGCAAGGTCTCTGCCCATTTTCCCTTTCCTTCAACAATCGTCGGTCTAGGTCCCCCACAGACTGATTCACCTTGTTGAATAACAGCCACATTATTCATTACAAAACTCTCAGTAACTTTTGAATGAGCATCAATTTTTAAAATAAGGTCCCCTACAGAATGTTTAACTCCCAGGTTAAAACCACTAGCTTGATTTTTCTTAGGATTGTTATACAATCTGATTGAGTTAAACTCTGTGTCTTCTTTTATAAATTGCTGAATGATGGCTGTTGTCCCATCTGCAGACATAGCATTTATAAATAGAATTTCAATATTTTCTTTAGGATAGGTTTGATTTTTTAAGTCTTCAATTAGACCAGGCAGATATTTTTCTTCATTGTATGCACTGATTACAATGGATACGAGAAGACTTTCAACATTTTGAGTCACTACTACTCTCCTGAATTTTTCCTTCCACTATTTTATCATAATTTTCAAGACTTTCCCATTTTTATCTTGAAAGCCCAAAACCTTACTTGACATTATAAGGAAAAAACCTTAAAATAAGCTGTTATTAAAATCAGCTAGAAGAGGTAATATATGAAAAAGCAATCACTCTTTTTTGTTCCAGGTATTATCCTGATTGGTGTTTCCTTGCGGACTCCTTTTACTGTTTTACCCATTATTTTGGGAGATATTTCGCAAGGGCTGGGAGTAGAAGTTAGTTCGCTTGGTGTCTTGACCAGCCTTCCCCTCCTCATGTTTACTCTCTTCTCGCTATTTTCTACCCGACTGGCTCAGAAAATCGGCTTGGAGCATCTCTTCACCTACAGCCTTTTCTTCTTGACTATCGGTTCTCTCATTCGACTAATCAATCTGCCCTTGCTCTATCTAGGAACCTTGATGGTTGGGGCAAGCATCGCAGTCATCAATGTTCTGCTTCCTAGTCTTATCCAAGCCAATCAACCCAAGAAAATTGGTTTTCTGACCACCTTATATGTAACCTCTATGGGGATTGCAACGGCTCTGGCCTCCTATCTGGCTGTGCCTATTACACAAGCCAGTTCTTGGAAAGGACTTATCATCCTCCTCACCCTGCTCTGTCTAGCAACTTTTTTAGTATGGCTCCCAAATCACCGCTATAATCACAGACTGGCTCCACAAACCAAACAAAAAAGCAAAACAAAGGTCATGCATAATAAACAGGTCTGGGCAGTTATTGTCTTTGCAGGTTTTCAATCCTTACTCTTTTACACCGCTATGACCTGGCTACCTACCATGGCTATCCATGCAGGCCTATCCAGTCACGAAGCTGGCTTGCTGACCTCTATCTTCTCTCTGATTAGCATTCCTTTTTCAATGACCATCCCAAGCCTGACAACTAGTTTATCTACTCGCAACCGTCAACTCATGCTCACTTTGGTCTCACTAGCTGGTGTGGTCGGCATTTCCATGCTCTTTTTCCCGTTCAATAATTTCATTTACTGGCTTGCCATCCATCTCCTCATCGGAACCGCAACCAGCGCCCTCTTCCCTTATCTCATGGTCAACTTTTCACTCAAGACAAGCGCCCCTGAAAAGACTGCCCAATTGTCTGGCTTATCTCAAACAGGAGGCTATATCCTAGCAGCCTTTGGGCCAACCCTCTTTGGTTACAGTTTTGACCTTTTCCACTCATGGGTACCAGCTGTAGCGGCCCTCTTGCTCGTCGATATCCTGATGACTGTGGCCCTCTTTACAGTGGACAGAGCTGATAAAATCCTCTAAACTTCTAGTTTTTCCTAGAAGTTTTTTATATATAAAAATTTTACACATTTCTCTTGACAGGGCTTTCATTTAGATGTACAATGTATGTGTAGAAAAATTATATATAAAAATCTTACACATTAGAAAAGGAGGTTTCCCATGTACTTTCCAACATCCTCTGCCTTGATTGAATTTCTCATCTTGGCCGTACTGGAGCAGGATGATTCTTATGGTTATGAGATTAGCCAGACCATTAAGCTGATCGCTAATATCAAAGAATCTACACTCTATCCTATCCTAAAAAAATTGGAAGGCAATAGCTTTCTGACAACCTATTCTAGAGAGTTCCAAGGTCGCATGCGCAAATACTACTCCTTGACAAATGGTGGTATAGAACAGCTCGTGACCCTGAAAGATGAATGGGCACTCTATACAGACACCATTAATGGCATCATAGAAGGGAGTATCCGCCATGACAAGAACTGAATACCTGACTCAGCTAGAACTCTATCTCAAAAAACTGCCTCAGGCTGACCAAATTGAAGCCATGGACTATTTCAGGGAACTCTTTGACGATGCTGGAGTCGAAGGAGAAGAAAAACTCATCGCTAGCTTGGGAACTCCCAAAGAAGCGGCCCACGAAGTTCTCTCCAATCTTCTCGATAAAAAAATCAATGAAGCACCCGCTCAAAAGAATAACCGACAAATTTTGCATATCGCCTTGTTAGCTCTCCTTGCAGCCCCTATCGGTATTCCTCTGGGAATCGCCATCCTCGTGACCCTGTTCGCAATCCTTGTGGCAGCCTTGACTGTCATCTTGGCTTTCTTTGCGGTTTCCATACTTGGTATCATCGGCGGATTCCTATTTTTAGTTGAAAGTTTCACTGTCTTAGCCCAAGCTAAATCAGCCTTTATCTTGATTTTTGGTGCTGGTTTACTGGCTATCGGTGCTTCTTCACTAGTCTTACTAGGTATTTCCTATGTAGCTCGCTTCTTCGGTCTACTCATTGTTCGCCTGGTGCAATTTGTTCTCAAAAAAGGAAAGAGAGGTGACCAGCATGCGTAAATTGACAAAAGGATTTCTCATTTTTGGTGTGGTGACTACCGTTATCGGATTTATCCTGCTCTTTGTAGGCATCCAATCTGACGGAATCAAGAGCCTACTTGCCATGTCCAAGGAACCTGTCTATGATAGTCAGATGGAAGAGCTGACCTTTGGCAAGGAAGTCGAAAACCTAGATATTACGCTCCACCAACACGCGCTCACCATCACAGACTCTTTCGATGATCAAATCCACATTTCTTATCATCCATCTATTTCTGCTAACCATGATCTTGTCACAAATCAAAACGACAAAACTCTAAGCCTCACTGATAAGAAACTGTCTGAAAGTCCATTGCTCTCTTCTGGAATTGGCGGGATTCTCCATATCGCAAGTAGCTACTCTAGTCGTTTTAATGAAGTTATTCTCCAAGTTCCAAAAGGAAGAAGTCTAAAAGGGATCAACATCTCAGCAAATCGCGGTCAAACCAGTATCACTAATGCTAGTCTTGAAAATGCGACCATCAATACCAATAATAGCTATCTCCTCCGAATTGAAGGAAGTCGTATCAAAAACAGTAAACTCACAACACCAAATATTATTAATATCTTTGATACAGACCTTACAGATAGTCAGCTAGAGTCAACAGAACATCACTTCCACGCTGAAAATATCCAAGTTCACGGCAAGGTGGAATTGGTGGCGAAAACAGACCTACAACTGCTACTTTCCGAAGAAGAAAAACAAAGAATCAACTTAGATCTTTCAACAAAACATGGTTCTATTCTTCATTTTTTAAGAGAAGGAAGGCGTTCGTTTAAAAACGAAAAAAACAAAGATGAACGATTAAGCAATCCTTATAAGACAGAAAAAGCAGATGCAAAAGATCAACTCATCGCCAGAGCAGAACAGGATATCTATCTACTCAAATCAGAGGAACACGAGTCTTCTTCTAGAAATCGTTGACAAAAGCGCTTACATCTGCTACTATGGAAGCATATTTATCTAACTAAAAAGGAGGTTCTACCATGAAACAAGAATGGTTTGAAAGTAATGATTTTGTAAAAACAACAAGCAAGAACAAACCTGAAGAGCAAGCTCAAGAGGTTGCAGACAAGACTGAAGAAACGATAGCCGATCTCGATACACCAATTGAAAAAAATACTCAAGTAGAGGAGGAAGTCTCTCAAGCTGAAGTCAAACTGGAAAGCCAGCAAAAAGAGACAATTGAAACGCCTGAAGACGGTGAAACGAGAACAGAAATAGAAGAAAAGAAAGCATCCAATTCTACTGAAGAAGAGCCAGACCTTTCTAAAGAAACAGAAAAAGTCACTATAGCTGAAGAGAGTCAAGAAGCACTTCCTCAGCAAAAACCAACCACGAAAGAGCCCCTTCTTATCAGTCAATCCTTAGAAAGTCCCTATATCCCCGACCAAGCTCCAAAATCTACGGATAGATGGAAAGAGCAAGCGCTTGATTTTTGGTCTTGGCTAGTGGAAGCAATCAAATCTCCTACAAGCAGTCTTGAAACAAGTAGCACACACAGTTACACAGCCTTTCTTTTGCTCATTCTGTTTTCTGCATCTTCCTTTTTCTTTAGTATCTACCACATCAAACATGCTTACTATGGACATATAGCAACTATGCATAATCACTTCCCTGAACAATTTGCTTCATTAAATCTCTTTTCGATTATCTCTATCCTAGTAGCAACAACGCTCTTCTTCTTTTCATTCCTCTTGGGCAGTTTCGTTGTGAGACGATTTATCTACCAAGAAAAGGACTGGACGCTAGAAAATGTTCTCCAACAATATAGTCAACTCTTAGCCATTCCAATCATCCTCACTGCTATTGCTAGTTTCTTTGCCTTCTTTGACAGCCTACGATTTACAGCCCTCTTGTGTGTGATTAGCATTGGAATCATTCTGCTTGCCAGTCTCCATATCATTACAAGACCAAGTCAAGCCAGTGAAACCGACTCCTTCTATCAATTATTCTTGTCTGTCCTTGTGAACGGAGTGATTATCCTCCTCTTCTTTGTAGCTGAAGTAGCACTGATTGGGGATTATCTTCGTATCTTGGCCTTTCTTTAAACTTCATACTCTTCGAAAATCTCTTCAAACCACGTCAGCTTCTCCTTACCGTATGTATGGTTACTGACTTCGTCAGTTTCATCTACAACCTCAAAACAGTGTTTTGAGCAGCCTGCGGCTAGCTTCCTAGTTTGCTCTTTGATTTTCATTGAGTAGCAATCCTGTCTTCCATGGCAGGATTTTTTCTATGTCAAAAAAGCAAGTCGATTGACCTGCTTCTACTTTACTTTTCTTGTGCTAATGCTTTAAAATCTTTTTCTAAGATGGGTTGGATTTCTAATTGATTGGCGTCTAGTTGGTGGTAAGATGCTGATGGTAGTGACTCTAGGAATTTTGCATAGTCCAAGCGAGCAATGGCTTCATAGTCTTCTGGTTTAGAGCCATCTCCTGTGATTTGAACCAAGTCAATTTCCCACTGGACTTCCTTATCCACCAATTGCTCAATATAGGCTGCAGGAACAAATGGTTCTCTCGGTAATACTGTCTTGACTCCTTGAGCCAGATGGTAAACACCGTGAACTTGTCCTTCTCCATCCTGATAGAAGGAAACTCTTGCAAAGTAGGCATCTGTCTCTTGAACCGCACGTACACGTGCTTCAAACTGAGCCAAGCCATCTGCCTCTAAAAAGCTCTTCAAGTCCTCATGACTAAAGAAAACAGGATTAAAGATTCCTTGACAAATCGTAAAACGAGCTGCAGCGTCTGCAATATGAGTTTGAATACTTGCTTGGAAATAAGCTTCAAAATCAAAACCATCTAGTCCTTCAATCTCAGTTCCTGTATAAGCAAGCAGAGCATCTAAAAATGATTTGATAATCTGCCAGTCTGTCTTCGTGAGTAGGTCAGGAAGATCGACACGGTAAGCCTTTTGACCATCAGCATAACTGACCTTAAAAAGGAATTGTGATTGCCCCACTATCGCACACTCGATATACTCGAGACGATTAAGAGGCTGACGGAGATAGACAGTATCATAGCTATGTGACTCCAAACCATCTACCAAGGCCAAGAGCGACTTGGCAGTCAAAATTTCCTGTTCTCCTAAAATGCTCTGTTTATTTGGAATAAAAAATGTTTTCGTCATAACTGAACTCCTTTGAAATCGTTTACATATAGTATACCTTATTTTCCTGAAAGATACAGAAACAAACTTTAGATTTTTGAGTAAAAAGCATAGAAAAACAGCCCCTAAGGACTGTTTAATCTTATACAGTAGCTACTTGGTCCAAGCTTTCACCGATAGCGGCTAGGCGCTCGATAACTTCAGCTTGTGTCAATTCATGTTCTGAAACATAGCGGTTACGTGGGTGAACACGACACTCGTGTGAACATCCACGAAGGTACTTGTCTTCATTTTCTTCTGATGTCAAGATACGACGGTTACAGAATGGATTTCCACAGTTGACATAACGTTCACATGGTGTTCCATCAAACCAGTCTTTCCCTACGATGGTTGGGTTGACATGGTTGACATCGACTGCGATACGCTCGTCAAAGACGTACATTTTCCCATCCCAAAGCTCACCTTGGACTTCTGGGTCTTTACCGTAAGTTGCGATTCCTCCGTGCAATTGGCCGACATCTTTGTAGCCTTCACGGACCATCCAGCCTGAGAATTTCTCACAGCGAACCCCACCTGTACAGTAAACCACGACACGCTTGTCCATGAATTTTTCCTTGTTATCACGGACCCATTGTGGCAACTCACGGAAGTTGCGGATATCTGGGCGAATAGCCCCACGGAAGTGTCCTAGGTCGTACTCATAATCGTTACGTGTGTCAAGGACAACTGTATCTTCGTCAAGAAGAGCTTCTTTGAACTCTTTTGGAGACAAGTAAGCACCTGTTGTTTCAAGTGGGTTGATGTCATTGTCAAAGTCGTTGTCTTCCAAACCAAGGTGGACAATCTCTTTCTTGTAGCGAACAAACATCTTCTTGAAGGCTTGTTCACTTTCTTCGTCAATCTTGAACCAGAGGTCTTCCATACCTGGGAGGCTGTGAACATAGTCCATGTATTTTTGAGTTGTTTCATAATCCCCTGAAACTGTTCCGTTAATTCCCTCGTCAGCGACTAGGATACGGCCTTTAAGGCCGATTGATTTACAGAAAGCCAAGTGGTCTGCAGCAAATTGCTCTGCATTTTCAATTGGAGTATAAAGGTAGTAAAGTAAGACACGAATATCTTTTGCCATAAGATTTGTTCTCTTTTCTATTCTTAAATTTTCAGAATTTTTCATCTAACTATACTAGTATACCTGCTTGAGAAAACGAATGCAATTTATTTGACTGGAAATTGTAGAAAGATGCTTATCCCTGCACTTCATCAGTAACCATAGCGAATAGCAGATAATTCTCTCAATTTTTTGATCTGCTCGGATTGACTTTCTGATAACATCAGCTTATTGTCAATCAATACACGTGAGATGTCAACATTCATTTGACTCAATATAAATGGGGTAGAGGTCCCATCGTCCTCTAATCGTCTTTTATAACTCACTAACTGATTTTTCAAAGGAGTCAGTTGAGGCGTATCCTTTATATCTTCCAATAGATAATCTATGATAATCATGGCTTCACAACGTCTTTCGCTTCCTCCAGCAAACCATTTTAATGGTGTCATACTCATTTACCTCCTTAAGTTGAAAAGCTGTCATTCCTAACTCTCGCGCCAGTATTTACCCAAACACCCTCTGTAAAAAAGTCAGCAAAAATGGTAATGTTGCGAAAATATTATTAATCACATGCACCGCATAGGATGGATAAATGCTCTTGGTATAGCGGGTCAAACTAGCAAAGATGATGCCAGATGTTGCAAAGACGAAGATATCTAACAAACTAGGCAGGCTTGAAAAATGAGGAAGAGCAAATAAAATTGACGGAAGAAGCAAATCAAGGCCAAATCTCGAATGCTTAAAAAAGGCGTGTTGCAGTAATCCTCTATAGATTAGCTCTTCCATAAGTGGAGTCAGGAAGAACAAAGTTATATAGATACCTAGCTCAGCAAAGTTGGTCCCACTATAACCGATCAATACAGCCCAACCTTCAGCAGTTGACTGAACATGTTTAGCTGTCTGAACGTTAAAAGAGATCTGGAGCACTACCACTAATACTGTCAAAATCGAATACCAAAGCCATTTTTTTCTTGGAATGCGAAAGAGATAGCCATGGCCTGTCTTAACCAGAATCCAAATCATGACTCCGCTAAATAGCAAACTCAAGAGATTTTGAATCCAGACGAAATTGCCAATCTGGGAAGAAAATTGCCAATAATTTTGAACAATAAGCGTCAGCTTAGCAAGTCCAAATACGAAAAACAGGTAAGAGAAGACTGCACTTATTTTGAGTAGAAGCTGATACTTTTTCATTTGAACCCTCCTTTGTAAACTCGAGACATCTCTAATATAAGCTATATTTTCCTAAATCCTTACTCCAAATCCTAAATGGTGCTTGAGATTTCCTGAATGGTTAAATAGGGATAAGAGAAAACATGGATATCTATGTTCTTGTTTCAAAAAATCACTGCCTCCCCCAGATAAGCCTGAGGAAAACAGTGATTCAGTTTTTAGGAATTAGGAATGAATACACGAAATCAATTAATCTTATGATTTTTTGTTTTTCAAGAATTCATCGTATTGTTTTTGCATTTCGTTCAATACTTTATCGTAGGCACCTTCAGATTTCAATTTTTCCATCAATTCTGGAATAGCTTTGTCTGGGTCTACAGTACCAGTGTTGATAGCTGTATCGAATTGTTGCATTGTGTTAGAGATTGCTGAGATTTCAGATTTCACACTGTCAGTGTTAAAGATGAATCCAAGCGCTGGAGATTCTTTAGCTTCTGCCAATTGTTTCTTAGAATCTGCAATTTGTTGGTCTGTAACGTTTTCGTTGATGTAAAGGATCCAGTTGTTACCAGTGTTCCATCCACCCATGTGAGTGTTTCCTTTGTAGCCATCAAGAACGCGTACACGGTTTTCTTTACCTTCAATTTTTTCCCAGTTCTTGCCTTCTGGACCGTAAACAAGACCGTTCAAGAGTTCTGGGTTAGTGTTCAAGAGGTTCAACACTTCCATTGATTTTTCTTTGTTCTTAGAGTTGTTTGAGATTACAAAGTTAGCAACTTGTGTTGTTTGGTTTTTCTTGATGAAGTTAGTGATTGGTTTGATTTGGATGTCTTTGTTTGCAACACGTGAAAGCAAGCTGTTACCATAGTCAGCTGGTCCTACTGTTTCTTCACGAACGAACCAAGTATCTTGTTGAAGGTCAAATGAAGTATCGCTTGTTGCTACGTCTTTTGGAATGTATCCAGCTTCATAGAATTTGTGAAGAGTCTTCAAGTGTTCTTTAAAGCGAGGCACTTCGTAACGGTTTACGATCTTAGTAGTGTCCCCTTCAAGGTCGATAACGAATGGAAGTCCGTTTGGAACTGGGTAGTCAAAGTTATCAGATGGGATGAAGTTTTTAGTAACCGCAAATGGCACTACATCTGGAGCTTTTTCTTTGATTTGTTTCAAGACTGGTTCAAGTGTTTCATATGAAGTGACACCTGAAATATCGATACCGTATTTAGCAAGGAGAGTTCCGTTGAAGGCGAAGTTTTGAGATGATGCAACGTTGGCTGCAACTGGAACTGCGTAAATTTTACCGTTAATACTGTTACCTTTGATGTAAGCTGGGTCAAGTGCTTTATAAAGCTCTGCCCCTTCTTTCTTATACAAGTCAGTCAAGTCAGCATAGGCACCTTTTTGAGCATTTACAACATAGTTAGATGCAAAGGCGATATCGTAGTTTTCACCAGATGATGTGATAACTGACATTTTCTTATCATAGTCACCCCATCCAAGATATTGGATATCCAATTTAGCACCAACTTTTTCACCGATGATTTTGTTAGCATTTTCTAGCAATTCATCCAAGTTATCTGGTTTGTCACCGATTTGGTACATTTTGATAACAGTTTTTTCACCTGAAGCTGAGTCAGCAGCTTTTTTGCTGTTACCTGAAAGGTTTCCACAAGCAGCGAGACCAGCAGCCAAAGCGACTACGCTAGCAGATGCAAAAGCATATTTTTTCCAGTTTTTCATGACAAAAACTCCTTTTTTTTATTTTTAAACTTATAAACAATGTAATGATCTTAACTTCACGCAAGGGAAGTTTGGAAATGAGAAATGATTTTTCTCGACAAGTACTATTCTTTCACACCACCGATAGTCAAACCTTTTACAAAGTAGCGTTGGAAGAATGGATACAGAATCGCGATTGGAAGGGTTGCGACTACAACCATGGCCATACGACCTGTTTCTTTTGGAAGAGCAACTCCCAGTTGACCAGATAGACCGACTGCTTTGGCGATGTAGTCCATATTTTGCTGGATTTGCATGAGCAAATATTGCAATGGATACAAGTTGTCACTCTTGATGTAAAGAAGGGCGTTGAACCAGTCATTCCAGAAACCAAGAGCTGTCAAGAGCGTGATGGTTGCGATACCTGGTAGTGACAATGGCAAACAGATTTGGAAGAAGATCCGAGCCTCACTAGCACCATCGATACGAGCGGATTCTAGAATAGCTTCTGGAATGGTCTTCTTGAAGAAGGAACGCATCAATATGATGTTAAATGGTGAGAGAAGCATTGGAACAATCAAGGCCCAAACTGTATCACCAAGTTGAAGTAAACGAGTTACCACGATATAGCCCGGTACCAAACCAGCATTGAACAACATACTAAGAAGGGCAAAGATTGTAAAGAATCTGCGATACTTAAAGGTTGTCCGTGAGATAGCGTAGGCATAGGTTGTTGTGATAAAAACGTTTGTGATAGTCCCCACCACTGTTACAAAGACTGAGATGAAGAGGGCTTGGAGAATTTTATCCTTAAACTGTGCCAAAAACTCAAAACCGTCTAATCCAAATTGGGATGGGAAGAAGCTATATCCATTTTGGAGGATACTCTTTTCATCTGTCACCGAAATAACGATAACGAATACAAAGGGTAGGATACAAGAGAGGGCAACCAAACCAGAAATGGTACTAAAGAAGATATCTGCTTTCTTACTGAAGGAGTGAATGCCGACATTATCAATTTTTTCTTTTTTAATTTTCTTTTCTGCCATATTCTCCTCCTTTCTAGAACAAGGCTGAGTTTGGATCAACTCGTCTTGCCAGTAAGTTTGATAGGATAACCAGAATCAAACCGACTACTGATTGATAGAGACCTGCCGCTGAAGCCATCCCGATATCTGCTGTCTGAGTCAAACCATTATAAACATATACGTCCAAGACGTTGGTTACGTTATAAAGCTGACCAGCATTGTGGGGGATTTGGTAGAAAAGACCGAAGTCTGCACGAAAGATATTTCCGACTGCAAGGATGGTCAATACAGTTACCAATGGTGTCAACTGCGGAATGGTTACATTGCGAATTCGTTGCCATTTGCTGGCTCCGTCCACTGTCGCTGCTTCGTAGTAGGTTGGATCAATTCCCATGATTGTCGCATAGTACATGACACTGCTATATCCAAAACCTTTCCAAATACCTAGGAAAAGTAGGAGATATGGCCAGATGCCCAAGTCAGCGTAGAAATTGACTTCCTTCATTCCGATAGATTCTAGGAAATGGTTGAATACCCCTTTATCAATGTTTAGGAAGGCATCTGTAAAGAAACTGATGATAACCCAAGACAAGAAGTAAGGGAACAACATAGAAGTTTGGAAAATCTTAACCATTCTCTTAGAACGGAGTTCACTGAGGATGATAGCAATCCCTACAGATACAATCAAACCGATAAAGATAAAGCCGAGATTGTAGAGGACAGTATTTCGTGTGATAATAAAGGCATCTTTTGAACTAAACAAGAATCTGAAATTATCGAGTCCGACCCATTTACTATTCACGATACTATCTATAAATCCATTACTGGTCATGTGGTAGTCTTTAAAGGCAACCACGTTCCCAAATACTGGAATGTAGAAGAATAGAGTCAACCAGAGTGCCCCTGGCAAAACCATCAAGAGAAAGATCCAGTTGTCTCTCAAGGTTTTTGAAAACTTATTCATAATTTCCTCCCTTTTTATTTTGATATCTATCTAAAAATTCCTTTTTAGACTTTTGATAACGATTACATTATTAGTATACTCCTATTTGAAGGTTAGGTTAAACTACTAATTATAGAAAAAACTCCACAAATTATTTTATGTGGAGTACTTGTTTAAGAAAGGGATGTTTCACGAGAAACACTCTGAACAAGGGATACTGTTCTTGTTTCTTAAGTTGTATAAATGGTTGAAGCTGTCGCAATGGTATGCCACTGGTTAGCTGTTGTTGCTGCGAAGTCTTTGTCTGCGTAGAAGTCAGTAAATGGCAGGATTTCAACTTCTAGCTCGTCGATGCAGTCCAGCTGACCAGCCAAATAAGCCTCGATGCGACTTTCTGCACGCTTGACGCGTTGCAAGAGTCCGCCCATACGGATATCAACTGTATCCAAGCCAAAGATCTTGTTTTCCTTCAACCATTGGTGGCTAAAGAGGGCATGGAAATGTTCAATCTCGCTTCTGAGTTCTGGTAATTCTTGTCTTGCGATTTCTTGCAGCCTTTCTTTATCACCCTCTTGGTAGGACTGACGGATGCGTCGTCCCACATCCACTTTACTGCTTAAAATCTGGTTCAACTGAGCCTGAGTTTCAAAAAGGTAAGCATAATTTCCTGCTTTTTCTTTAATGTCAGCAAGAATCTCAGCTGCCTGAGCGAAATGCGGTTTGTCCTGTTCAGGTGTCATGTGCTGATCAAGGAGCGGACAGAGAATATCCTGATAAAAGACATAGCGGTTAGGATTGATCCCGCTGAGATTACTTGGTAGGTCTGGCAAGAGGTTGGCAAGGTCAATCTGCATAAAATCTTCAACCGATAGACCAGTATTGGTTTTGAAGTGTGCAGACAAACGGTCTAGGTCATTGCGGTAGCTGAGTTCTGCCCAGATTTGCAAGCTTGGTAGGATAGAAAACTGGGCAGTTTCCCCACCATTATCTCCCCAACCTGTCACGATAACTTCTTTGATGTCATTGGCACGACAGGCCTTATTGGCTTCAAGAGCGATGAGACGGCTGAAATGGTTATTGGGTGTAAAACCAATCCACTTCCAAGCACCTCCTGCAAAGGCAAGGTCATGGCTAATCTTGTGGTGATTGCGGAAATTACGATTGTACTTTTCTTCGCTATCTTGGTAATAATCCCAGTAAACCAAGGTCACACGGTCTTTGAGACGGTCTAGGTAGACTCGCGTTTCCTCTGGAATTTCCACGTCACGGTCGTACTGACCATCCGCTGACATGAGTTTAAAGAACATATCACTCCACATCTGACAGTGGAAACTATATTTGTCAGCAATATCCAGCACGCGCTCCAAGTGTTGGCACATGAGGAGACTACGGTCTACTACACCATTCAAAATCAAGTAACGTCCTAAACCAACCAAGTGGGCTTCGTCCATTCCGATATTGACCTTGCGAGTCTGCAGTTTAGACAGGGTGGCAAACATGCCATCAATCAAATCATAAACCTTTTCTTCGCCAATAAGGAGAATATCCTCTACATCACGGAGTTCCTGCACTTCCTTGACACCCCATTTGACAAAGGCTGATAAGTGAGCCAAAGTCTGGATACAAGGCACAAAGGTCATGTCAAACTGCTGGGCATAGGCTTCAATTTCCTGCAACTCCTCTGCTGAATAAGCCCCGCGGAAATAGCCAAAGTAAGACTGCCCTTCAATCTGGTAAGTGTCTTCCATGTAGAGTTCAAAGCTTGAGTAGCCCATGAGAGCCAAGACCTCAATCATCTGCTTGGCAGCAGCCACATTCAGCACCGCATTTCTCGAACAGTCTGCCATATAGGCTAAATCTTCGTAAGCCGCCTGCTCCTCAATCTCTACCTTGTCACCTTCTGCTAGGGATGTTGCCAACAGGGATAAGGCACGATAAAGTTGGTGAGGTTTGCGGTAGGTTAGTTGATAGTGTCCACCCTCACCCTTGATAGAGATAGAGGCTTGGTCAGATTGGGCGACAGCTACCTCTACATCTGGTAGCGAAATGTGCTTTTTAAGCAACTCTACTGCTTGCTCTTGTTTGGGACTAAGTCCTGTAAATCTTACCATTGATTTTCCTCCTGTAGCCAATTGACAAGGGCACCGTAGAGATTGGCATCTGCATCATAGGTGCAGGCTTGGATAACAGGTGCGACCGTATATTCTTCGTAGGTTTCGACAAATGCATCAACAGCTTTTTTGACACCTTGGATAAAGTCTGGATTCTGACTGATGGAGCCTCCCAGACTAATGACATCTGGGTCGATGAGATACTGAATATTGAGCAAGCCTTGCGCCAGATTACGGTTCATGCGCTCAATAGCTTCTTGACAAAGAACATTGCCAGCTGCAGCCTCTTGGTAAATCTTTCGACCATCCCAGTCAGTCTGACCAGATTTTTCAATTACGTATCTCACCATGTTTCCAGTTGACGCTAGTTGCGACCAGTTATTGAGTTTTTCCGCAGGGGCAAGGGTTGTCATGTAGCCAAATTCTCCACCCAAGCCGTGGCGACCTCGGTGAAGTCTACCATTGATAATCATGGCTCCACCAATCCCTGTCCCAATCACGACACAGGCTGCATTTTCTAGCTCTGGATGAGCTAGTAATTCACTGAGCCCAACGCAGTTGGCATCATTTTCTAGATGGACAGACAGCTGATGATGGGCAAGGGCTTCATACCAAGAAAAGCCGTGGATATAAGGGACAGCACTGAAGCCATCAATCACACCAGTTTCTTGATTGACTGCTCCTGGAACACTCATAGCAATTCCGCTGTAATCCTGTTCTGACAAGCGCTGGTCTAACCAAGCTAGTAAATCCTCTAAACTTTCTGGCGTTGGAATGCTTTCCTTATCCAATATTTTCCCATCAGGAGTCAGACTAGCAAACTTAATCCCAGTCCCTCCGATATCAATCGTTGCAATGGTCATTGTTTTTACCATAAAAAGGGGCGAATCAGCAGTTAGTTCTTACTTTTTCGCCCCTCCTTTCTCTTTATGTTTACTTTTTGAAATTAAATTTCTTCTTTTTTGATCAATTCTGTACGAATCTCTTGCGGTGCAATGAGACCTCTATGAACTGGGTATGGTCGTTCAAGTAGGTCAAGGAAGAGATGTTGACTTTCAGATACACGTACATTTTCATTACACATATTGTAGTAACGAAGAACATAGCCTTCTTCATTTTCAGCTACCTTAAAGGCTGTCGGACAGATTTGCGGTATGCTGAGAACAGAATGGCTCAAGAGGCTACCAGTCGCAGCCACGCTTCCTTCCTGTCTAGCAAGCTGAAGGCTGGTAAACGGTGTCTGCAAGGCTTTAGCGCGACGATAGGCTGAGAAGCGTTCTTGGGCTTGGTGGCATTCAATCGCAAATTCGACTTCAAACTCACGCAAGCACTGAGCCTCTGGTGTTGGGAAGTAGCCCCAGTCACCCAACTCACCTGATGCACGCAAAATAGTCACGGCAATGGTGTCGTCTCCAAGGATTTCGTATTCATTCAATCCCTTATTGGATACAGTCACACCTTTTTCATCGTCATACAGACTGACAAAGGCTTGTTGGTGTTGAGGATTTTCAGGATTTTCCCATGAAGCTGCTGGTTTGTTTGGTCGTGTTACCACCTCGTAGATGCTTTCAGAATCATTGCTTGGACGCGTGTTATGAGTCTTGACCAAGAGACGGATACGGTGATCCTTGGCAGTGTTAGTAAAGCGAGTCTTGAAGCGGATTTGTGGATTGTCAACAAAGACAGTCAACTCAGTTTCAAGAGGAATGCTTGTCAATTCTTCTGACCGTCCAGCCTCACGCTTCATAAACTCGATGATCCCTTTTTGCTCTTCTTCTAGCTTTTCATCAGCACTGACAGGCACTGTCAATTCATGTTTGAGCAAAATCTTAGCATAGCGAGCTGTGTTGTCCAAGACCTCGTAGCCCTTAAGCTCGGCGTAGATGGGCTCTGTTCCTTTTGGTTGGAAATAGATATACTCGTTTCCGATGTCCCCACGGTCTTCAAAGCGGATAAAGTCTTCGTAAGCTTCATGAGTTGTCTTGTCATAAACTGTGATGTTGTCATCCACACTGACCGTTACAAATGGTGTATCAATCACTCCGTTTTGGTAAATACCGTCACGGTGTTCTTGCTTTCCTTCAAGCAATTGGAAGGTTGTCCAAGAAAGTGATGCTAGGTGAACGGGGATGGTCACGCGCACTTGACGAGCAATACGAGCTTGGCGGAACTTGTCTTTTGGTAAATCATACTCAAAATTAGCCCCAAGGTCTTCGATTTTAGCCTCTACAGGACGACCATCCAAGTCTTCCACACGGTAGCTTGGCAAGGTTAAGGCAGCCATCTTCTTGTAACCTTCTGTTGGGTGCAATTCCTTGAAATCACAAGTCGCAACATCAATCACCGTGCTGACAGTATCGACCTTATCATGCAAGCCCGTGTTAATGACGGTAAAGAGATAGTCACTTTGAGCCTTAGCTGTAGCGATTTTACCCTTCCACTCGTTGATAAGATTGCTCTTAACAAAGTTTCCGACTTGGTTGACCTTGGCAAAACGAGTTTCCATCTCGCGGTGAACTTCGTCCACGCTACAGCCACAGATACTATCATGCGGCGCATTCTGCAAAAGTGTTTTCCAAGCATAGGTCAACTGGTCCTTGTGGTTATGACCCCCAGTGATAATAGTCAAGGGTTCTACTATTTGCTCTAGAAGGTTGCTATTTTCTTGGAAGGCTTGTTTGAGGTAAATGCGGGATGAAGAAGTGTTGGCAAGTGTGTACCAACCATCTGTTTCCTGACTGGTCAACTCACCTGTCACCGATGATAGGTGTTCAGGAAGGGCACCTTCCACAGCTTGGACATATTCATCAAAGGAACTGTGAACAAAGGTCACATCTGGGAAGAGTTCATTGGCCACACGAATGGCTTCGCTCAGATTTTTCTGTACAGGCTGGTGATCACATCCGTTCATCATCAACCATTGGTTTGTCGAAGCATAGTCACGCACGTCTGACAATTTTTGTTTCCAGAAGGTCAAGGCCTCGTCTTTATCAACTGGAATTTCATTCCCATTACTGTACCAATTGGCAAATAGGATACCGAGAACACGACTACCATCTGCACCCTGCCAGTACATTTCTGAAAACTGAGATGTAAACTGCTCATCTTCGAGGACTTGGTTGTCAAATCCAATCGGCTTCACACCACGGCCAAAGGCTGCCACGTGAATGCCTGATTTTTGAAGGATTTGAGGCGCTTGCCCCATATTTCCAAAGGTATCTGGAAAATAACCAATCTGGGTTGATTTGCCCCATTTTGCAGCTTCTTGCTGACCAATAAGAGTATTGCGGACATTGGCTTCACTTGAAATCAAGTAGTCATCCTGCAAGATATAAAAGGGACCAATTTTAAGTTTGCCCTCGTCAATGTAGCGTTGGACTTTGTCGCGATTTTCAGGGCGAATCTCCAAGTAGTCATCAAGGACAATAGTTTGTCCATCCAAGTGGAAACTCTTGAACTCAGGGTCATTTTCAAAGAGATCGAAGAGATTGTCAAATAATTCCACCAACTGCATACGGTGGCTTTCAAAAGGCAAGTACCACTCACGGTCCCAGTGACTATGTGAGATAATATGTACAACAACATTTTCCATGAAGTAAAACCTCATTCTAAATTTAAATTTTAACGTTTTAAATGTAAAAGTATGATTCTGACACGAATCGGTGAAACTAAAGCGAGCTCCTTATACTCAATGAAAATCAAAGAGCAAACTAGGAAGCTAGCCGCAGACTGTACTTGAGTACGGCAAGGCGAAGCTGACGTGGTTTGAATTTGATTTTCGAAGAGTATTAGCGGATATCTAGGTAATCCAAGACCAACTCGCAGAACATCATGTTGGCCCAAGAAAACCATTCACGAGAGTAGAGAGTTGGGTCATCCACGTGGAAGCTTTCATGCATAACACCTGTCCCACCATCGCATGCAACCAGCTGATCCAGCAAGAATTTCTTCTCTGCCTTATCTCTTGTTGTCAAGCCTTGGATAGAAAGAGCAATTGGCCAGATATAGCGATAGAAGGTATGAGAACTTCCGAGCCCACTAGCGTATTCTCCTTGGTAGAAATATGGATTTTCAGGGCTCAGAATGGTACGACGAGTGGCTTGATAGACTTCGTCTTCAATGTCGCAATAGCCCAGATAAGGCGCCGCCAACAAACTTGGTACGTTTGGATCATCCATAATACTAGCATTTCCCAAACCATCCACTTCAAAGGCGTAAATCTTTTCACCCTTGCTGTTGGTGGTGTAGGCGTAGTTTTCGATGCCTTCTTGGATTTCAGCCTGGAGACGCTTAGCATCAGCAATAATACTCTCGCTATCAGCTAGGTCTAGTTCTGCAAAGATTTCTTGGACATAACCCAAGACTACAACTGCAAACATATTGGACGGAATCAAGTAGCTATACTGACAGCAGTCATCACTTGGACGGAAGGCTGACCAGGTCATACCAGTCACTGCAAAATCAGGTCCAAAGCCATCATTTACCAAGGTATCTTCCTTGCGGTCCGTATCTCGGACAAAACGATAAGGAGAGTTCTTGTGGTCTTGTTCTACCGTCCACAGATGAAGAATTTCCTTAGTAGCTGCGATAAAAGTCTCATCAAACTGACTAATCTCGCCAGTCTCTTTCCAGAGGAGATAAGCCAGCTGCAAAGGATAGCAAAGCGAGTCCACCTCATACTTGCGTTCCCAAATCCAGCCATTGAGGTCGGTGTGATCAGTCTCGTGGTGCCCCTTCCAGTTTTCCTCAATATTAAAAGAGTTGGCATAAGGATCCTTGAGCACCAAGGTCATCTGACGCTTGACCAAACCTGCAATGGTCTGACGCAGGAGGGCATCTCTTTTAGCCACATGAAGGTAGGGTCGTAGCTGGGCCGTTGAATCCCGAAGCCACATAGCAGGAATATCCCCAGTCAAGACAAAAGTTGAGCCATCTTCTAGGATTTCAACCGTATTGTCCAAGGTGTCTGTATAGCAACGCTCAAAGACATCCACCCACTCTGGATGGTCTTTGGCCCGCTCTGCTACTTCATCAAGCCACTCTCTAACAATTTCTTTCGAATAAATCATGTATCAGTCCTCTTTCAAACAAGTTTCATTTTCAGTATATAGCTTTTGGGACAGAAAATACATACACAAATGATAGTCGTTTTTCTACATAATAAAAGAATTATTATTTTAGGTTTCCTTAGGGCTTCCTGACCCTTATATCACGCGCTTTTTAATAAAAATTACTAACATTACTTTTTACTACTTGCTCCCCCAAAGTACGCAAAAAGGGGAGCAAAAAAAGCCCCACAAAAGGGCTAAGATTTGACGAGTTCAGCAGGCAAGAAACTAGCACGGTCAAACGTGCTTTTTTGTTTTCTGATGAAATATGTACATACTTTTCCATACTTTGGTTTCTGATTGCTGATAGATATATTATACCATGGAGCGCGTGATTTATAAGATTATGACCTCACAAAAGCCCCCAGATTCGTTTCTAAGGGCTTGTAGTTTATCCGTGGTGTTTTAGTTGTCCAGTACGAAACAAAGCAAAATAGAGGGTGAATATGAAGCCTCAGCCTACATTTACCAACATTTACTCTTCTAACTCTCCGTTCTGGTGGAATATGTAGGAACTTTTCAGACCCAGAGAGCATTTTTTAGTTTTTCAACGACTGGTGGAATATGTTCATACTTGTTCATACCTGCTAACATTTTATTAGCTGTTCAACAACTGGCGATATGTGTCCATAAATGTCCATGTTCTCTCGCTTAAATCTCAAATTTTTTTCAACAAAACACCACCACGATAGCTTTTAGCAAAGTCTAGCAGTATCTCAGCTTTGAGACGTTCATACTCAGCCCTATCAATGTCTAGTGTCTCGTATATCTGCCATAACTTTAACCTCTCTCCAGTTCGTCTTGTAAAGAGATTGGCGAATATCTCACGTCGTACATCGTCCAGATTGTCCCTGAAGGCTTCGATCACGCGCAGTAGCTCCATCGCTTTGGCTTCAAATGCTCCATCTTGACCGCCTAGGCTCAGTTTAACCAACGAGTGATAGCTTTTTAGAAATTTGTATGCTTGTTTTATCGTCTCTTCTTTATCGATTGGCATTTTCCACCTTGGCCAAGTTCTCAATGGCTTTTTTCCTAATTCTGTAAATCTGTACCTTGCTAAAATCTAACTCCTTACAAACCTGAGCCATAGGTAGGTTGTTCACATATAACATTACCAAAACCAAATTTTCTACTACATCATCTAACTGATTGATCATGTTCAAAACTTCAAATCGTTCATCCATAATAGCTTGTATCTGCTCCACTATCTTATCTCTTAATTCCAAAGTCTCAATCAGTTTATTTTCAGCGTTGTTTGTTTTGCTTGTGCTTACCCTTGTAGTGAATTGATTGGATCCTGATAATAGCCCATTGTCTAAACTCTGGTACTTTAGTTGCAATCTCTGGATAAGTTCGTTCCCTTTCCTTACTCTTTTTAGTTGTTCCTCTATTTCTTTAATAGTCAAGTTGCTACTCCTTTATGGTATAATAATTTTAAGGAATAATTTATAAAGGAGTCAGCCCTGTGCTGGCTTTTTTTGCGTTTTCTAGGAGTTCGATTGTCCCCCCTTAACGTTCTTTATCTCTAAAAGTATTTGTATCTTAGGAAATCTTAGTATTTTATCTCTAGAATAAAGTCCTGTACCTTGCTATTTTAAAATGTAAAACCTAACCAAAACCTAATCAAAACCTAATCATTCTGAGGTGGTAAGTCTTGGCTTATCTGCTTATCGTTTCTCAGGGAGTTAAGGAGGGTTTTTATTGCTCTTATCTGCTTGATAAATGATAGGGGGATATGGCCACTTTCTCTATGTTCGCTCTAGGTTCAAGTGCTTTCCCGTGAGAAAAAATGTACAATGACGGGTGAAGCTCATAGAAGCGCGTGGGGAGGGAGATAGCCCCCACTATGTTATAAAATTGGAGTAGCTTTATCGGTCAAAAAATCAAGCTAAACACTTAGTAATGCTGCATTCTACAAAAATTAAAAACATTTCAAAAAGGGAATTTTTTGCAAGGAAGAGGGCAGCGTTCCTATTCCCGAACATTATATACCCCCGTTCAAAAATCAAGGGGGTATTTCTGCCTCCTGTCTAGCCTTCATGCCTGTTTAGTATCTTGTAATCGACTGTTGTAACTATAACGCTAAACAATATTTATATCATTTTTTTCTAACCATGATCTTTATTTAGATTTGTTTGTAAATCCTCCAAATCACTACTTCAGATTACTCAATCCATTCAACCAAAATCTATCTCCCTTTCTAGTATAGTAAACAAACTTTTGATAATGCTTGTAATATCGTTTCTGTTTCATATACTTTGGTCTTTCTGGGAAACTATCAAACATATATCCACCACGTCTAGGACTCCAATTTGGTTCTACCTTTCTAGCTTCTCTCAGTGCTCTCTCCCAATAGTATTGGCAATCTGTCTTGCTTCGGTTCAGTGTTTGCTTGTGTATTTTCTGACATAATCCACAACCATAGAGCAAAAGTCTCTTATAAAGCTTTCTGCAACGATTACCACAAATAGGACAGATAAAGAAATATCGATTACCTCCCTTGGTTCCTGGTATTCTTGCTAAATCAAAATGATTGCATTCAAAGATGATGTACAGGTTATTTAAGTCTATTTCTAGTTTTCTACCGTCCAACTCAGCTATACCATGACTAATGTTCTTGTCTTTCATTGGCTTTATAAACGTTTCTATGGTTATTGATTCTATAATTTCCATTCATTCAAAATACCTTTATATAGAAAAACCCAAATCGATTGGGTTAGTAGTAATAAAACCACAAAAAGAGGCTGGTGCCTCTCTTGATAGTTCTAGCTTTCTGCCTCTGCCACATAATCAGCAAGGCCTTTATATTCGCCCTCTACGTCCAATTTTTGGAGTAGGCTAATACTTTCATCGTCCAGCATTTCCAACGTACCAAAAGCAGTCATAGAGTCCATAGGGATAGGCTTATCAGAAAGCAAGCGATCAGCATAGTCTAATAGTTCCAGCTCGTAGTCTGTGACCTTATTCAGCAAACTCTCAAAATCCTCTGACTCTTTGAGTTGAAGCACGCGCTCCTGTTTGTAACGTTCTTCAAACGCTTCATCTCCCTCTGGTTGTTTGTAATAATCTTTGAAACTGTCACAAATACGCTTGAAGGTCTTGTTTAGTTTGCTATCCTCCACATACTCAGCTACAAGCGTTCCCTTATCCTTGTAGGTCAATGAGATTGTAGGCTGGCAATATGTCCCAGTCATATATCCCAGTAGCGCGTGACCTGCTACCATAGCAGTATCTAGGTCTTTAAATTCGTAAGTAAAAGTAAATGTTTTTGCTTTATTTGAAACTGTTTTTAACATCATGTTGTTTGTCTCCTTCATTGCTACTTGTATAATACTACCATGGTGAATGTAATCCATGTGTCTGAAATCGTTGTTGAATGTTTTACATCAATTACCTGCACGGTTGCCATGAAGTCGTTTACTATTTGCTCAAATTCTTCAAGAGGTTGCTTCCAATTGTCATAAATAAATATTTTTGTTTTCATGTATTTTCTCCTTTAATTGGTGTTTAAGTCGTTTTTGTGACCTTCGTGTGACAAAGAACGTCACACGTTCAAACCCTTGAGGCTCTAGGTGTTTCACTACCTTGTGACCATGTGACATTCTTTTGTTTTATCGTTCCTATATATAAATACTGCATTTTTTCTATATATAAGAGTTGGAAAGAATGTCACAATGTCACACCTATCTCCCTAAAGCTAGATATATCAATGCTTCAAGGGGTGTGACCTTCTTTTTTGAGAACGTCACACAATGTCACACCTTTAACTAAAAACACTGTATTATCAAGCGTTTAGTCATAAAAAGAATGTCACACTATTTATTTTTAGTAATAGAGTGTTGAGGTGACTTCAACTTCATCTTATCGCTACTCCAAACATCTAGTTTCTCAAAATCTGAAGGATTCACACGTTTCTTTTTAATATCGTAATGATAAGGTGTTAACTGTTGTAAATGTTTGATAGTCTCTTTTCCTGCCCCGTAAACATTAGGCTTCGATATTCCCATATCTTCAGCATAATGCTTCAGCGATCTGGTCAGTATAAAAACAGGTACTACGTCCAGCTCATGCCAACCTCTTTCCATGTATTCATGCTTAACCCATGAAAGTAAGTAATCATTATCCTCTTGATACTCTTTTAACAGGTTTTTGACTGCTTTAGGTTCGATAAAGTGTGTAAATGGCTCTTGATTGATAGCTTTGTAGAGGGCATATTCTAGGACTTCATCATTGGCCAAAAATTCATTTTTTATCCAAGGTTTTTCCTTCTCCCCGTTAAAGTCAGCATTAAAAGGGACGATCATAATTCTACGATACCAACCTTTTGTCTTGTTGCCACCATTGGGGATATAATTCCCTGAAAAGATATTGAATAGCTTGAAAGTAGCTTCAAAGGCTGGGCGTCCTTTTGGATTGACTAGGACTGTATCGCCACTAGTGATACTCATTAAATCAGACGGATTTTTTAAGTATTCGTTTGGCGCTTCGTCTCCAATATTACAAACCTTACCTACCAAGGTCTCCAAGTTATGCTTTTCTCCGAACTGTGCAGGCTTTAAGGCTGATATATTACTTTCCCCTATCAGATTGATAAGGAAGCGCTGAAATGTCCCTTTACCATTGTTACCGTCCCCGTAGAAGATAGCAAACTTATTTCGGGTATGGTTAGGGTTAATAGCTTCAAGGATAATCTGCCAAAGTAGTGTTACCAGTTCACTGTCATTACAAGCGATTGAGTTTAGCCAATCATCAAACGTTTTGCCTTCTCTATCTCTTGGGACTCGTGTAGGAGATTTATAGGCCGTGCTTATCTTACTTGTAATTACATACTTAGGACTAAAAGGGAGCAGTTCCTTAGTTTCTAAGTTGATAATACCGTTCTGTACGGGAATGAGGTTAGAACTTTCTAAAGGTTTTCGTATCTTTGCTAATGTTCTAACCATTAATTTAATCTGTGGCCACTCTCTGGGTTTAATTCTAACATCAAAAGTTTTACACAAAAGATTGAAAAGATCATTACTAGCGGTATAGATACCCTCGTCTAAATCATAGATATAGAGTAGGCTATAATCAGGTATATTGCTCTTGCTGATAAAAGTAAATGTGACAATCTCGCTCAGTATTTTTGCTACTGTAAAAGTGCTAGGGAGTGGAACTGACTCCTTAATATTCCCATCTTTTTCTTTAATCTCAGTATTCTCTTTCCGCCATTCTTCACCAGCTTTAAAGATACGATTTTCAAGCTCCTTCATCGTTCTAGGAGGTTGTTCTTGCTCTCTGACCTCCAAGATTTCACTTTTTAGGTTTGCTAATTCTTCTAGTTCTATGGTTCTAACCTCTCTTTCTATATTCAGCCCGTGCTATACTGCTAAAAGTGCGGTCTAGCTCTTCAATAGGCAATGGTTCAACTGTCACGCTATTGGCTATCTTTGTAAGTTCATAAGCGGTCTCTAGGTCACAATCAACCCACTTATTAAAGAGTAAACCTACAAAGCGTGTCAATGCTACGTTTCGCCCTCCCTCGTCTCCAAATCCGTTGAAAAGCGTGTCAATGATCCTCATGGTCATAGATTTCTGACCGCTTGGCCTTGGAGTATATGGAAGGCTTGTAGCATTCTGTTTAACTAGTTCAGCCGTTGTCTGTGGGACTGGATAATCAAGTCCATGCTCTACAATCTTTTGATAACTTGCTGGGTCGCCTGTTGTTACTGGCAGCCCTTGGAGTTGTGACCAGGTTAGACTTGCCATGTCAAAGGGTAGCCCAATCTTATCAGCAATCTCTTTCACTACCTGCTTATAGGTTGCCTCGTTCATCACGTTGTCAGACTTCACTACAAGGCGAAAACGGGGCTTTTCTAAGCTATGTTTAATAGTCGGGTATAAGATATAGGAGTAGCCAAATAAAGCGCTAGAAACAGCCTTTATAAAGCCCTCAGACGTCCCCTGTATATCGTCATAATCAAGGAAAATCAAATCCCGATAGATTAGACTGGAGTTGTTTCGCTTGTAACTGCCATTCTTTTCTGGCGTTACTTTCCCACTGATACAGTAAGGCGCTTGTGTACGTTTAAATTCTTCAATGTTTGCCCCTTCAGGAACTACCAAAGGGTTAAAGCGTTCAATGTACTGGAACGGCTCAATTTTATCAAATGGATAGACAAGATTACTCTGAAAGCCTTTAGCCTCATAAATTGTCATTCTCCACCCCCAGAAACTTCATCAAATCAGAAATTCTATAATAGATTTTCCGAGTATCTTCTAGTGGGGGCTGGTATCGCCTTAGCCCTGCTTTTTCCCATTTTTGGAGTGTCATATATTTTATATCTAACTCATCCATGACTTCCTGGGCTGATATTAAACCTGTCAGTCGTGGTTTGTGTATATCACGCGCTTCCAGGTATCTTTCCACTACCTCCAGAATGCCATGCGCTAGGTCTTGCTCACTTTCTCGACTTAGGCTAAACATATCCACATACCCCCTTTAGTAAATCCTTATAACTTTCTAAGTCGCTGTTCATCAACACCGCTAGGCGCTTTTCTTCTTCTCGTATTTGATTGTAAAATGTTTTTGCTCCGTCCAGTAGCTCCTCTTTGTTAGCTGGGATAAAATATCCTCTAAATATTCCATGGCGAACCCCAACAATAGGAACGCTATGGCGCGTGATTAGACGGCTGATAATATCTTGCACGGTTCTTTCTGCTAGCTTAGTGATCAGGCTGATTTCTGCCCCTGTTATGGAGTTCTCAGCCCCTACCTTGATTAGTCTTAATACTCGTTTGTCATTCTCTGATAGACTCATTCAGTTCCTCCCCATACGTTGACCCCTGCAAGCTGGATATAACGCCCATAATCAGGGCTTAAATCTTCGCTAGGTGTTTCTATCGTCTGTTGGTTTTCTCGCTCAAATTGGGCGCTTTTTTTGCGGTCTCGGTGGTTTAGATAAAGCAGTAAGCCAATCAATACCATCATAAAGACAACCGCTTGTGTATTGGTCAAATCTAGTTCATTCATGCTATGCCCTCGCTTTGTAATTCTTGATATATTCCACTTGATCAGTTCGCTCCATCTTCAAAAACTCATCTACCTCTTCGGTACTTACCTTTCTATCTACAAAATCAGCAATAAACTGGAAGAGATTCGGATTTCTCTCCTTGATTTCAGCCATTTGTTTATCAAATTCTGCTTGTGTCATGTTGTCTAGGTCTAATGTCATTGCATTGCCTCCTAATCAATCATCATTCCACGAGTATATAAGGATGAGTCTGTCCATGAATCCAAAACGTTCTTTTTCCCTCGTTTTTTCTTTGCGATATCAACCGCTATGACTTCCCATACATAATTCAATAATTGGCTTTGTTCCATTGGGTAGGTATTCTCTTTAGTTATTTCAGCTAGGTAAGTGTTTAAGAAAAGAAATCCATCAAAGTTGGAAAGTAGCTTTATAAACTTAGTATCACCCCAATAATTTCTGTAATAAGACTCTTCTCGTTCTTCTAGTTCTCCTATTACTTCAGCAACTACTCTCTGTTTCATCCTTTCCGTCTGTTCCTTAAGTGTTTCCTGTTGTTCACGGTATTCTGTGCTAGTTAGTTCATTGTAGACATCATCCAAGTCGTTCAATACTCTACTAATTTCTCTTTTAGCTAATGCAGTTCCATCTCCTACAAGAATTTCTTGTATTTCTTCTAAATTTGTTGAAATAGCTTCTAATTGATCTGCTATCATGTTTTTCCTCCGTTGGCCTTTTAATTGTCGTTTACTATCCAGGATATCCTCACACTCAAAAACTTGGCGGTCGGAGAGTGTGGGGATTTTTGAGTTGTTTCTTATAGACGATATCCTCACACTCAGAGTCGCCAAATTGAAAGCGTGAGAAAGTACCAGTTTAAAGAGTTGGCGCTCTCCGTATGGTCAAATTGCCCTAAATATGCTATAATCTAGGTATAAATCTTTACTAAAACCTCTTTGATAATAGCTTGCCTGCTTTTTGTTAAATTCGTTTTAGTGTTAGTGTGAAAGGCTCTGCGGTGTGGTTATTGCTAAGCCTTTTTTGTTGCAATCACGCGCTTCTTTGGCGTGTTTTTTTATTTCTGAATGCCATAGCTTTGATTTCCTGATAACTCATATTCAAGCCAATCATGGCTATTACCATGTCTTCAAATGCCTGGTACTGCTCCAGCTCCTCACTGGTCAAGCTATCGATGCCATTATAGCCCCCACGTTCTTCCCTTAACTGCTTAGCGTTCCTGTCGGTTACTGCTTTTAGTAGCAGGTTGTTCATGGTGCTATGCGCGTGCTTGGGTTTTGCCTCCCATGTTTCAATACTGTCATGCAGTGTTTTTCTTTTTGGCTTTTCTAGCTCCCTCTGCATACGAAACTTAGAAAGCTCCTCACGCATTTCAAAGAAGGCTTTGACTAGGTTGGTTTTGAAGTTGGCCACTTGCTCGGTATTCTTTAAAAATGTAACTAACAAGGTCGCTTGTTGCTCATTCAAAATATAGTCCTTGGTATTCTGGCCACTCTCCATAGCTTGGATTTTAAATCCAACCTTTCCGAACTGTTCAAACCTTACTTGATGTTTGCGGATCGTCTTGGTTATTGTGTGATGTTGCAATCCCGTGCACTCTGCCACAATACTGCTCAGTGTATACGGCTCTTTTTTACCGTCCATATAGACTAATTCCATTGGTTTGCTCCTTATTGTTAATCAAATTCCTAAAAACTCCGCCACCTCTTTAGCAGTGAAAACTCCATTTGGGCTTGATTCAATATCATCTTCCAATACTTTAAAATGTAAGAATGGTTTTGTTTCGTAGCTTTCGCCTTTTTCGTAAAGTGATTTAATACGGTCAAATAGTTTTGTCAATGCAACGCCACTGGTGTACTCAACAATGATTTCACCGTGTCCATTGTAAGCTGTTTCTTCAACGTCTGTGATCATGCGAATTTCTTCGCCTAATGCTCTAGCGATACCGTGGTCAGTTGTTTGTGCTTGATATACTTGTTTATTGTTCATGTTGTTTTCTCCTTTATGTTCTAGGTCGGATATTTCTTCCGAGCAGGTCAATCCCCAGTGGTAAAGCACCACATAAGAAATCTGTATATGTATTGTAGTGTTGCGATTGATTCGCTCCTTTCTAGCTATAAAATAGTTCATCTATGGTTATATCTGATTTGATTTCTGCAACCATTGATTTAATTGCTAGGCGTTCTTTGTCATTGAATGGCGTTTTACCTAATTCTTTGTTATTGTATGACTGCAAAGAAATTTTTAGCTTGTCCGCCATCTGTTGTTGAGTTAGCCCTAACATAACTCGATAGCCTCGTAGTTTGCTCATAGGTTTCCCCCTTTCTAAAAAAATCCCCCTCCATGAATAGATTGAAAGTGTGAAAGGTTGGAGGAGGTTATGCACAATTTTTCTATGCTTGATTTGTATGATACACAATATTTTTTCTATTGTCAACTGTTTTTTTAATTTTTTGCACAAAAAAATTGTACTTTTTTTAAGATATAGTATATAATCATCTGTGAAAGGTGTGATAAAGCATGAATAGATTGAAAGAATTAAGACAAGAAAAAAAGCTATCTCAAAAAGAGTTAGCTGAGAATATTGGGGTTCATTATCGGACTCTTCAAAATTGGGAAAACGGAGAAAGCCAAATCAAACCAGAAAAAGCAAAACAATTAGCTGATTACTTTGGGGTAAGTGTTGGATACTTACTAAATTACACAAATAGTAAAAAAGACCCATTTGATGGTTACATTCCAACACCAAGAGAGTATCGTTCATGGCAAGAATTTGACTATATGCAATTATCAAAAACCGATTTAGATTTTTATGACTATGAAAAATTAAGAAAGCATCTTGAACCATTCGCCCTAGAATTGATGCTTAACTACTTTTTCTGCACAGATGATGAGAGAGAACTACTTAGAACTATTGCAAAAAAATTTGCAAAGAAAGATGCAGTATCATTTAAAAAAGACAACGATTAATAGCAAATAAATTTCCACTTTCCACTCTCTAAAGTGCAAAAACGGGGGAAATTGAAGAATAGAAAGCCGATTTTACAGACTAAAGCGCAAAATTGAGCGAATTTTACAAATAGAAAGGAGAATCATGAGCGAAAAAGGAAAAAGCATCGACGGCCTGATGCGTCATATTAGAAAAAGTCATAAAATTAAAATAAAGGGGAGTTCTCAAAAAAGAACTCTCAGAAACATAGGATATTACCACGGTTACAAGGCTTACAGATTTGTTCGTAAAAAGAATAATTTGCTTAGTTTTACAACTTTTGATGAAATCAAAAAAACTTATAATTTCGATAATACATTAAAGGCGCTATTATATCCTGAAGTTATGAAAGTTGAAACAGCAATCAACAATTACACGCTCGAAGTTCTTGTAACAGATTCCGATATTTACATGGATTCTATCTTTAAACAAAAATTGAATCACTTCGATGATTTTCCAAAAAACTCAAAAGAGTATAAGAAAGAAATGGGTAAATTTCTAAATCTACGTCGTAATATGGAAGGCACAATAGCAAATAATTACACTAAAAGTTCCATCATTCAGCATTATGTCCATCAAAATAAATCAATACCATTCTGGGCAATTTTTGAGCATACTACAATGGGAGACTTAGGGAGTATTATTGAGAGACTAAATAATCACACCCGCCGTAAAATTCAAGAAGATTTAGGTTGTTTAGACACTAGTCTAGATACCAATCTTGAATTACTATCCAAACACATCTTCATTATTAAAGATTTACGCAATGCAATCGCTCATAATAACGTTGTTTTTGATTGTCGTTTTAATACTTTTAAAATTAAGGGCATGATCATTAAACACCTTGAGAAACATACTAAAGTTAAAAATATAAACTTCAAAACAATTACTGATTATGTAATTTTGATTGCTTATTATTTAAAACTACTACGTTTTAGTAAGATAGAAATACGGAGTTTCATTACTCGTTATGAAAAAATAATTAAAGAGTATTCTCAAACTATCAAAAACCCCCACGATGTCCATTTAATCCTTGGAGTAGATAGTTTCGCAAAAATAAAGCTATTTTTAAAAAATCTATAAATTTTCGATGTTTTTGTTGCAAAAAATGTAACTTATTGATAGAATAGTAACTATTAATCGCGATAACGTTTTTCGGAACTTATCTAAAAACATCGGACTTAAAACACCGGTGTTTTTTTATTTTGTAAAACTTTCTAAAAAGTGATACCGTAATTCTTAATCGTAAAAGAAACCCTATGGGTTACACTGCTCTATACCTGTATCTCTATATAGGTCAGGGTTACAACAAGAAATTAAGTGTATCAGCTTTTTAGTCGGTACACTTTTTCTATTGCCCATATAAGCCCCATATCCGCCTTGTTTCCAACTCTGGTATTATTTACCGTCTGACTGCTTAAAATTGAATACAGGGCAAACTGTGAATCCCCTAGCATGATATAAAACCTTTTTGATAATGGCTTGCCTGCTGATGTATTTTAGAAAGGTTTATCATCATGAAAATAACTGAAGTTATAAAAAAAGACGGTAGTAAAGTCTATCGTGCTAATATATATCTAGGAGTTGACCAGGTAACAGGAAAGAAAGTAAAAACCAAAGTAACAGGTCGGACACATAAAGAGGTAAAGCAAAAGGCCACTAAAGAAAAAATAGCTTTTCAAAAAGCAGGATCTACCAGACAAAAGGCTGTTACCATAAAAAACTATCAAGAATTGGCAACTCTCTGGTGGGAAAGCTATAAGAATACAGTTAAGCCAAACACTCAAGGAAACGTTAGAGCGCTAATAGATAATCACATATTGCCTACATTCGGGGAGTATAAGCTCGATAAGCTCACTACTCCACTTATCCAGTCCATTATCAACGAACTTGCTGATAAGACTAATAGAGGGGAAAAAGGGGCTTTTCTACATTATGACAAGATACACGCTTTAAACAAACGTATCTTACAGTATGGCGTAACCATGCAAGCTATACCGTCCAATCCTGCGCGTGATGTGGTTTTACCTCGCAACACTCAGAAAGCAAAGCGACAAAAGCTAAAGCACTTTGATAATCAAGAGTTAAAAAAGTTTCTTGTTTATCTTGATAATTTAGATAGTTGTAAATATCGTTATTACTATGATGTAACGCTCTATAAGTTCCTACTGGCAACTGGTTGTCGTATCAATGAAGCTTTAGCCCTTTCTTGGTCTGATATAGATTTAGATAATGCTATCGTGCATGTCACCAAAACACTAAATCGGTATTTAGAAATCAATAGCCCAAAGTCGAAGTCTAGTTATCGGGATATAGATATAGATCAAGAGACTGTTAGCATGCTGAAGCAGTACAAACTACGCCAAACTAAAGAAGCTTGGAAGATAGGGCAACGTGAAAGTGTCGTATTTTCTGACTTCATTCATGAATATACTAGCATTGTAAAACTTAAAAAAAGATTACTAACACATTTTAAGCGTGCTGACGTTCCTAACATTGGCTTTCACGGATTCCGGCACACTCACGCTAGTCTCTTGCTTAACTCTGGAATACCATACAAAGAACTCCAACACCGTCTAGGTCACTCTCAAATCAGCATGACCATGGACACATATAGCCACCTCTCAAAAGAGAACGCAAAAAAAGCAGTATCATTCTACGAAACTGCACTAAAAGCACTATAAGGGGAGCAAAAAGGGGAGCAAATTCAAAAATTAACAATTCAAGACAAAGCAAAAAGCCAATAGCAACAGGGTTTTTGTTAGATTTATTTTAAAAAAGGCTCATTTTTCTACAAAATAGTTATCTTTGAAACTCCTTTTCTAAAGGCCTTCTTTTTCTGATATAATGTAGAAAAACAGCTAAAGGAAAGACTATGAAACCACTACTTGAAACCATCGATACTCGCTTTGGAACTGCCAGCAAGCATGCCTTTTCCCGAGGAAATACCCTGCCTTATACAGGCCTTCCTTTTGGGATGAATTACTTTGTGCCCCAGACCAGTGACCAGGAGGGCTCTTGGTTTTTCGATCCGCATCTGCCTATCTTTCAGGGGATTCGACTAACCCACCAACCCAGTCCTTGGATTGGGGACTACTCTTGGCTCCTCCTGACACCTGTCACAGGTCAACTAGGTGGAGACAGTCTCTTCCACCGCCAATCTTCCTATGATATGAATAAGGCTACTTTCCAGCCTCATTATCTGAAGATTTTCTCCCTGCGCTATCAGATTGAAAGCCAGCTCACACCGACTTGCTACGGAGCTTCTATTCGTTTGGAGCAAAAGCAAGGTAAAGCCCTCTCCCTCTATCTTCACGCAGCAGATGAACTGACAGTAGAACAAGTAAATAAGCGGACTCTTGCCCTGCGACAAGAAGGTAAAACTGAAACCAATAAAAATTCGCTAACGATGTTCACTGCTCTACAGTCGAATACGGATATTCTTGCTATCAGCCAAGAAGGTGGAGACTGGCGAATTGACTTAGCAAGCAGCCATGCTGAGATTCAACTAGGCACTTCTTTCATCTCCCCTTCTCAAGCTCTAGTCAATCTACCTCAAGAAGATTTTGATAGCAGTAAAGCAAGTGCCCAAGCGAACTGGGAAAATCTCCTCCATCGTTTTGACGTTATCGAGACAGGAGAGGCTGACCGAACCTTCTTTGACCACTGCCTTTACAGACTCTTCCTCTTCCCACAGACTTTTTATGAGGTTGATGAATCAGGGCAAGCAATCCACAAAGATCTGGCTACTGGAACTGTCAAGCCCGGTGTCCTCTTTAGCAACAATGGTTTCTGGGATACCTTCCGCACCACCTTCCCCCTCTTTGCCCTTATCATACCAGAGCATTATCGTCTCTTTTTAGAAGGTTTCCTCAATAGCTACCGCGATACCGGATTTCTTCCAAAATGGCTGGCCCCAGATGAACGTGGCATGATGCCGGGTACCCTGCTAGATGGCATTATCGCAGATAGCGCCTGCAAGGACATGGCTCCCGACTTGGAAGAAGAACTCCTTCAAGCCATGCTTGAAACAGCCAGCAAGTCCGACCCTCTTGGCATCAATGGCCGCCACGGACTAGCCCAATACCAAGAACTAGGCTACCTATCTACCGACCACCACGAAAGCGTCAGCCACACCCTAGACTATGCCTATAGTGACTTTTGTATCGCAAGCTGTGCCGAAAAACTGGGGCAAATAGAGATTGCTGAGACTTATAAGACTACTTCACACAATTACCGACATCTATTTGACGCTGAGACAGGTTACATGCGAGCGCGTGATAGTCAAGGCAACTTCCGCCTTGACTTCTCTCCTTATAGTTGGGGACGTGATTATGCCGAATGTTCAGCCATCCAAGCAACTTTAGGCGTCCTTCACGACATCCCAGACTTAATCCAACTTATGGGTGGAAAAGAAACCTTCAGCAACTATCTTTTGAAAACCTGTCAAGATGCTCCCCTCTTTGAGACAATAGGCTATGGCTACGAGATTCACGAAATGAGCGAAATGTCTACTGCTCCTTTTGGGCAACTCGCCATTTCCAACCAGCCAAGCTTCCACATTCCTTATCTCTTCCGCTACAGCGATTACCCTTACTACACTGCCCTTCTCATCAAGACGCTCCGTCAGAAAGCTTTTCACCCAAGTTGGGAAGCCTATCCTGGCGATGAAGACAATGGCAGTCTCTCAGCCTGGTACATCTGGTCAGCTCTCGGATTTTATCCGACCTGTCCAGGAAAACCAAGCTATGATCTCGGAATTCCTCTCTTTGACCATCTCCGAGTCTATCTTGCCAAAGAAGATAAATGGCTAGATATTCATGCTGAGCAAAACCACAGCCATTTTAACTTTGTAAAAGAATGCCGACTGGATAAAACACTCGTATCAACTATTCAACACCAAAACCTCTTAAAAGCTGAACAACTAACCTTCACACTTAGCTGGTTACCAAGTCATCGCTAAATAATAAAAAATCTGCAATCCCCAAGGTTATCCACAATCTGTGAATAACTATCCCAAGCTGTGCTTAACTCTTGAGTTGCAGCAATTAAAACTACTTTATAATCCTCAAAAGTTACTAAATTGGTCACACAAATAAGAAATATCACTAAAATAATCAGAAGTTATCCACACTTATCCACAACCTGTTAGTAACTTTTATGAATAGCTAAGACTTATCTCTCACGAACACTAAAAAGAGCCTGACTCCAGGCTCTTTAGTCTATTATTTCTTCTCAGCGCGAAGGGCTGACAAGATTTGTGTACGGATATCATCCACACCATTTGGCGTATTTGGTAAAAAGATAGTCTGATTTCCTTTAGAGGCAAAGGTATTTAAGGTATCCAAATACTGGTTGGTCAAGAGGATAGACATGATTTGCTCTTCTGTCATACCAACATTGGCTTCCTTGAGTTCTGTGATAGACTCTGCCAATCCATCCACAATCGCCTTACGTTGTTGGGCAATCCCCACACCATGGAGGCGGTCTTTTTCTGCTTCGGCTTCAGCTGCAGTGACGATTTTAATCTTGTCGGCTTCCGCCAATTCTTGCGCTGCGACCCGTTTGCGTTGCGCCGCATTGATTTCATTCATGGATTGCTTGACTTCTGCATCTGGTTCGACCTTAGTAATCAAGGTTTTCACAATAATATAACCGTAAGTAGTCATTTCTTCCGCCACTTGGTGTTGAACTTCGAGGGCAATCTCATCTTTTTTCTCAAACAATTCATCTAAGGTTAATTTGGGAACAGAAGAGCGAAGAGCATCTTCGATATAAGATTTAATCTGAGATTCTGGACGCATGAGTTTATAGTAGGCATCTGTCACGCTCTGCTCATTGACACGGTACTGAGTCGCCACATTCATCATAACGAACACATTATCCTTGGTCTTAGTCTCAACCACAATATCACTTTGCAACAAACGCAACTGAATCCGCGCTGCAATCGAGTCAATCCCAAAAGGCAAGCGAATATGAATACCGCTATTGGCAACCTTTTGGTATTTCCCAAAGCGTTCAATAATCGCCACCGACTGCTGACGAACTACATAAACTGTACTCAGTGTGACTATCACCAATAGGAGCACACAAACCACCACAAAAATCATCAAAAATGTTGCCATTATCGTGACCTCCATCATTATTTTTCCTGTATTATAGCACATTTAAAGAAGGCTGTGCAGTTTTTACTGCGATTTTTCCTGAAATGTCAATAATTAGAGGTGAATTGTCACATTGTCGTCTGATTTCTTGCTAAACCAACTGGTAAAGAATTAGGTGCACCATGCTAGTTCTCTCTAACTCCGTTGATTATCAACATACTATCTGAGCTTTACAAGTCGTGGACAAAGAAACGAAACAAGTAACGGTTAATCCCTTTAAAAGACTCACAAAAAACATCATTGAAGTGAACCGCACTCCAATAGTTCAAGCATCAAGTAAGGTTGATGATCTAAATTTGATGTGTATACTATTTTTGTCATCGGTTACCAATTACGTTCCTTAGGTATCTGAAAGGTCTATAATGAAGTCACCATCTGGTATCCAAAAACCGACTAGCTCCTATGAACTAGTCGGTTTTCTCATCAATGCGCCAACATTTCTTGGGCGATTTCTTGTCCAGATAGGTTATCTGGGTAGTAGGTTGGCCAGTTATCCATCTCTTCAAAGAGAGCTTCTTGGCTTGTACCTCCAAAGAAGATATGGAAATGTTCTGCCTTAACTGGGGCGATATTGTGGTCACTAAACTGAACATACTTGAATTGTCCAGCGTCAGCATCTGTGGCTTCAAAGAGGAAGCGCACGCCACGATTGCCTTTCTTATAAGTCAAGATTTTCTTGCCGACATACTTGTAAGTATATTTCTTACTTTGTCCACCTTGAACAAATTCCATAGTGTTATCAGTAATGTTAATCTTAGTCACATCTGTCTGATAGCCTTTTGTATAGTAAGCCTTGTACTCAGCCTGGGTCATCTTACCAGTCAACTTAGCCTTGTAGTCAAAGACTTGATCAAACGTACCATCTTCAAGGAAAGGATAAACTGATTGCCAGTTACCTGCATAGTCACTCAAGGTGCGGTCCTTGACATCTGCATCCTCAAAGTAACCATTTTGAACTGTCTTGGTATCCTCTGCCTTTTCAGGCTCAATTGCTGGGCCTTCTTGGTCTGTTGTTTGTTTTAGAGCCTTGAGGTTTTTCTCCATGATAGAGATGTAATTTTCTCCAGCCTTGGTATCCTCTTCTGTCAAACTTTCTAAAGGATTAAGGACATCTGTTTTGACACCTGCTTCTTTTGAAAGTGTGTTAGCAAGAGCTTGTGAAGCATTTTCTTCAAAGTAGATATAGGCGATTTTATTTTTCTTGACGTATTCTGTCAATTCTGCCAAACGAGCAGCTGATGGCTCGGCATCTGGAGAGAGGCCTGAGATTGCGACCTGCTTGAGTCCATAGTCCAAAGCAAGGTAGTTAAAGGCTGCGTGCTGAGTCACAAAGCTCTTTTGTTTAGCTTGAGATAAGCCTTCTGCATAAGCCTTATCCAAGGCTTGCAATTTTTCGATATAGGCAGCAGCATTCTTCTCAAAGGTCTCTTTTTTATCAGGATAATCTGCTGACAAGCTATCACGGATGTGCTCTACCAGTTTGATAGCACGGACTGGTGACAACCAAACATGGGGATCATACTCGTGATGATGACCTTCTTCTCCATGGTCATGGTCTCCCTCTTCTTCCTCGCCACCTGGCAAGAGCAACATATCGCCTGTTGCCTTTATGGTTTTCACTTTTTTCTTATCCAAAGTATCTAGCAATTTAGGGACCCATGTTTCCATGTTTTCATTTTCATAAACGAAAGTATCTGCATCTTGGATTTTGGCAACTGCCTTGGCAGATGGTTCATATTCATGGGGTTCTGTACCAGCACCGATAAGGAGTTCTACATTAGCAGTATCTCCTGCGACTTGCTTGGTAAATTCATAGACAGGGTAAAAGGTTGTCACGATATTGAGTTTGCCATCCGCCTGCTTTTGATTGGAACAAGCCACTAAAAACAGGGCACATAGACTGGCGAACAATAAGCTAATTTTTTTCACGTTAGTCTCCTATTTGATAAAACGTCTTACTAAACTAATGAGTAAAAAGACAGTTACAAAAATAATGGTAATACTTGCACTTGCAGGTGTTTCTGCATAATAGGAAATGTAAAGTCCTGCTACCATTCCCAAAAACCCAATCGCACTGGCAAGCAACATAACCGATTTAAAGTTTTTCCCCAGACGCAGGGCAATACTAGCTGGCAAGACCATAATGGTCGACACCAGCAGAGCTCCTGCTGCAGGAATCATCAGAGCAATAGCCACCCCTGTCACCATGTTAAAAAGAATAGACATGGTACGAACTGGCAAGCCATCCACAAAGGCCGTATCCTCATCAAAGGTCAAAATGTACATCGGACGAAGGAAGAGGAAGGTCAAAATCAAAACAACCGCCGCAATGACAAAAAGGGAAATAACCTGCTCTTCGCTGATAGTCACGATTGAACCAAAAAGATACTGGTCCAAACTCATAGAACTCGAGCTTTTACCCTTGCTCATGACAATCAGAGAAACAGCCAGACCTGTCGACATGAGGATAGCTGTCCCGATTTCCATAAAGCTCTTGTAAACCGTACGGAGATACTCCAAAAAGACCGCCGCAATCAAGACAATGGCAATCGTAGAAACAGTCGGAGAAATCCCTAGAACCAAACCAAAGGCTACACCTGAAAGTGAGACGTGGCTAAGAGTATCACTCATCAAACTCTGACGACGCAAGATCAGGAATGTTCCAAGAACTGGCGAGAAAAGACTCATAGCAATGACGGCTATAAAGGCACGCTGCATAAAGTCATAAGATAATAAACTAAGCATGGCCCACCTCCTGGTCATTCTCATGAACGTTGAAACAACGCCATGGCGAGTCTTGGTTACGGACTAGATGAATATTGCGGTCCGCATAGTCCTTAACTTCTTCAGGGTCATGAGTAATCATCAAAACAGCCTTGCCATGATGATGGGCGCTGTGGTGCATCAGTTCGTAAAATTCATTTTTACTTCCTGCATCCATCCCCGTTGTCGGCTCATCTAGGATAAACACATCTGGATCAGAGGCAAACATACGCGCAATCACCGCTCTCTGCTTTTGCCCCCCAGAGAGAGACCCCAAGCGTTTATCTCGGTGTTCCCACATGCCAACTGAGTCTAGACTAGCCTTAATATGCTCCTCATCATGAGCATTCAAGCGACGGAACCAACCCTTTCGCGGATAGCGGCCCGACTTGACAAATTCATAAACCGTACTTGGAAAACCAGCATTAAAACTGGCAATCTGTTGAGGAAGATAGGCTATTCTCAATTTTTTTCCCTGAGTATTTGTCTTTGAAATAGTCACCTTACCAATGCGTGGTTGGAGAATCCCAAGACTGGCTTTGATGAGTGTCGTCTTAGCTGCTCCATTCTCCCCCGTCAAGGTAACAAATTCCCCACTATCAACACTATAATTGATATGCTCAAGAACAGGCTCCTTATCATAATAGAAGGACAAATCCTCTACCGTAATATATCTCATTATTTGATTTCTCCTACTAAAGCAGTCAAAAACCGCTGAATCACTTTTTGTTCATTTGGAGTAAACTGAGTCGCCACTTGTTCATAGGTTAAAAGCGTATGCTCATGGTGATGATGGTGCTCCTCAGCAATTGGACGAGCCAAGTCAGTCAACTGATAAAAAATCACACGCGCATCCTTAGGATCTTTAGACGTTTCCAACATTCCTTCCTTGACCAAAGACTTAATGGCCTTGGTAACTGCCGCCTGACTGACATTGAGACGACGAGCCAACTCTGAATTTGTTAAAGATTCCTCTGACAAAAGCATGAGGATATGCTCCTGAGTATTGGTCAGAGCTACCTCGCTAGTACAATGACCTATTAGGATTTCATGTTGGTTTTCCGCCTGTAAAATCACCTCATTCAAAAAGGCATCGATATCCTTCGCTAGCTGTCTCATATCTGACTCCTTTCCTTTTGGACTTCTCTTTTTATGAGAAAAATACTATTCTTTGGAATTTTATTTACCAGTTAATTATATCACAAGCAAAAAAAGAGTCAAGAAAAAACGTGAAAACTAGTTTCATCCTTGAACTCTTCTATACTATTATCTATTGAAATGCCTTGACATCTCCATCATAAGTTGCCCAGTCTTTACTGAAGAAGCGCTCATTCAAATGGTACGTCGGAGCTGGGGTGGGATTGGATAGGAAAGGATCAACTGCCTTGTCAAAAGCCAACCAACCCAACCAACCAATATGAATGGTATCCTTCATAAAAAAAGGCTCCCCTCCATCCTTAGAAAAATCTGCTATATTAGTAAAACCTTGACTTTCTAACTGGTAGCGAATCTTCTGTACCGTTTGTTGGTACATATCCTCTCGTAGACCAGCATAGTCCATCCATTTTTTATTAACAGGTGGAATGATAAAAATCGGGTTTACCTTGGATTTAGAAAACTGTGTCAACACCAACTGCAAATCATTATATTCTGGCGACTTGAGATAGGTATGTGTTTTCTGAGAACCTTTTAATTTCTTCAAATCCTTTTTAATCTGAGTAGTATAGAAATAATTTTCCATTCCTAAATCATTATTAGAAGTATTCTTTTCGGCATCTGCTTTAACAATATCTTCTATGGCTTGATAAGAAAACTGGTCCGGCAAGGTTTTTAAATATCTACCCACATGCTTATCATAATTGACATAGCCCCTAACAGAAAACTGACCAAAAAAGGAAGCTTGGCGTTCATTAAACCGAGCCAATAATTCAATCATTTCATTGTCTTCATTCGACAATTCTTCTTTGCTTGCCAACTTCTGAACCAGTTCCTTCATAGCTACGTTGGGAAACTGCTGTAGTAAGCGAGTCGCTGCATATTGACTAGCCTGATCTCCAGATTGATTTTCCAGAAAACTGGTCAACTGGTCTCCATTAAAATATTCCTGGAAAGCTGCTGGTTCATAACCATTTTTACTGAACCACTGTGGTGAGATAACATACACAACTTGTTTATTCTCTAGCTGTGGCAACATCTGTTGCATCCCAAAATACTGATTGAGTGATGCAGCTCCTCTCTGTCCTAAAAGATAGGGACGGTAGGAGCGATTGTACTTCTCAGCCAAAACTGCAGGATGAGCACCATCAAAACGAAGCCATTCACTGGAGCCAAAGAAGGGAACAAAACGCATATTTGGATCAGATAGGGCTCTGACCTTTTGACTTCGCTCCTTAAAACTATCGATAGTAGTAGCCACCGCTGAACGCTTTTCAGCTCCTAGATTATGATGCATCTCAGTAGGATAAAAGAAAATGAGCAGAAAAACCAACAAGCCAGCTATCAAGACCGGTCCGAAGATCATCCATAAGCGTTTAAGCATTTTGTAGCTCCACAATGCCAGCTATGATTTTATTGGCTGTATTCCAGTCATCACGACCAAATTCTGTTACAGGGACACGAATGTCAAAACGGTTTTCAATCTCCACAATCAATTCAACCGTTCCCATACTATCCAAGACACCTGCGTCAAAAAGATCTTCATCCATCATGTCAGAAACATCTTCCATAAACAACTCATCAATAATTTCGATAACTTCTGATTTGATATCCATATTTTATTTCCTTTTATTTTTTAAACCATAAATCATTCAAAAATCCAGAAAAGATTAAGAATGACAGCATGACGACATGGAAGGTAACAACCATGCCAAGCAACTGAATCCAGCGATTCTCAGGTAGAGTAGGCTTCCCTGCTTTTTTCCGTTCCTTATTGAGCGTTTTTTTCTTGCGAATCCAAGCGTCATTGATAACCAGTCCAATCCCATGAAAGAGTCCATAGGCGATATAGTACCAGGTCACACCGTGCCAAAATCCCATAATCAGCATATTTACAATATAGGCCACGCTTGAGGTTACATTGCGATTTTTAAAGACCTTCTTTCTGGTCAATACCATCACCATCCGCATAAAGACAAAGTCACGGAACCAGAAAGAAAGACTCATGTGCCAACGATTCCAAAACTCTTTTAAATCCCTAGACAGAAAGGGCTTATTAAAGTTGATAGGGCTACGGATTCCCATTAAGTTTGAGATAGCCAAGGCAAACATAGAGTAACCTGCAAAGTCAAAGAAGAGCTCCAAACCAAAGGTATACATAACTACCAAGGCATAGGGGTTAAAGAAGCCACCTGACTGCAGGGCTAGATTCTTCAGAGGAGGTAGTAAAGTTTCTCCTAAAACATGAGCTAGGATAAACTTGTACAAAAATCCCCACATGATATAGCGAACAGATTCATCCAGCATATCCATCAACTCATCCCGCTCAGGAATGGTCTGATAATTTTCATTAAAACGCTTAAAGCGATCGATTGGACCACTTGAAAAAGTCGGCATGAAGAGAAGGAAACGGAGGAATTCCCAGAGGGTAAAATCCTTAATCACTCCATCTCTCAGCTCGATGATAATCCCAACCGAACGAAAGGTCAGGTAAGAAATACCCAAAAAGCCAAGCAAAGACTGCGTTCCATTGATAGCTGGCTGCACCTTGACAAAGATAATCGGCAGTAAGGACAGAAAACTAACTAGGTAGAAAACCCACTTACCATCCTTACTTTTTCGATAGTGCTTATAGAAAAGCAAGAGCAATATTTCCCAGCACAGATAAATGCCCAAGGCAGCCAATTGATTAGTCTTCCCACCTACCAGCATGGTAACGATAAAGAAGAGACTAACCAATACCTCGTACCAGGCAAAGCGTTTCTTGAAAAAGAGGCCGATAAAGATGGGCAAGGTTGCAACAATCACATAGACAAAATACTGAGGATTGCCGTATGGCTCTAAATGAGGAAGCTGTTTAAAGAACTCCATCATCTCCTATTTACCTCATTAATCAATCCTTTGATATCAATTTTTCCATTTGGAGTCAGTGGCAAACTGTCTCGGTAAAGGAATTTAGACGGCATCATGTAGGACATCATGATGTCTGTCAAATCTTCCTTGATGGCCTTAGTAATATCGATATCACGCTCAAACTGCTCACGAACACCATCTTTTAAGATGACATAGGCCAATAGATTTTGCACCTTGTGGTCTTTGTTATAGCGCGGAACAGCGACAGCAGACTCAATATAGCGAGACTTGTTAAGATTTTGAGAGACATCTTCTAACTCAATGCGGTAACCGTTAAACTTAATCTGGAAGTCCATGCGTCCTCCGTAGAGAAGCAAGCCTTCATCTGTCATAGTTCCCACATCTCCTGTATGGTAGGCTGGTAGACCTTCAAACTCAAAGAAGGCTTCCCCTGTTTTTTCAGGATTGTTCATATATCCTTTTGAAACAGCTGGTCCAGAAACAATGATTTCTCCCTGTTCGCCATTTGGCAGTTTATTTCCTTCCTCGTCAATGATAAAGGTTGGAGAATCAGCCTTGGTATAGCCAATTGGTAGACGTTTGAGATTCGCTAGCATCTCATCTGTCACGGCAACTGCTGACAGGGCCACTGTCGCTTCTGTTGGGCCGTAAGCATTGATAATACGGGCATTTGGGAAACGTTCGCGCAGTTTTTGAGCCGTTTTAACCGTCAATTCTTCACCATCAAAGTAGAAATGCGTGATGCCAGGCATTTTCTCGCTATTAAAGTCTTCTGACAACATAGCCATATCCGCAAAAGAAGGCGTTGAAGTCCAGATAGCGATTGGCAATGAAAAAATGGTCGCAAAGAGTTGCTTAAAGTCCTGAGTAATAGCTGAAGGAAGGGCAAAAAGCGTACCTCCCAGTGCCAAGGTCGGCGCCCAGTACATGACGGACAGGTCAAAAGAATAAGGTGGCTGAGCCAGCATTTGCGGACGACTTGGCGTCGCAAATTCCTTATCCGTAATCATCCAGTTGGTAAAGCTGAGGAGATTATCATGTGAAATCTGCACTCCCTTTGGCTTACCAGTCGTACCAGAAGTAAAGATAATGTAGTAGTTATCATCGCCCTTGACTGGATGCGTGATCTCATAGCTAGTCCCTTGAGCAAAGGCTTCTTGAACCTGCTCCAAATTCAGCATCGGTGTGCTAGTTTGCTCTAATGGAAAATCTGAGATAGCAATAATCAAGCTTGGCTCTGCAACTTCTACGATGGCAGAAACTCGTTCCAAGGCCGAATGACTATCAATTGGAATGTAGGCATGTCCTGACTTAGTCAAGGCTACAAAAGTTGCCAACATTTCATACTCTTTGCCACCAAAAACGACTACAGGAGACTTCTCAGGCAAGCCTAGTTGGTCAATAGCTGCAGCCAAACTATCCGAATCAGCCTTTAAATCGCCATAAGTGTGTTCCTGCCCCAAAACATTATAGACAGGATAGCTAGGCTGGGTCTGAGCAAAATACTCAATGGTTTCAATCATATCTACTATTGGTTTATTTGACACAATAGGGATTCTCCTTCAAGTTAAAATTCATTATAGATAAAGCTTCCTTGACCCTGACCAAGATAGCTAAAGAAGTAAAGCAGCCCTAGAAAGATAAGAAAATACAAGGCTGTCCGACCAAGAAAGAGGTACAATTCTTTTCTCTGTTTCATCAAGAAAAACCATTCATTTCTGTAATTTTTCGCTAAAATAAGAGTGATTCTTACTAGCTTATTTTTCTACCATTGTACCATTTTATAGGTTAATTTTTCAATTGTTTACCCTACATTTTCACTGCATTTAAGCTAATTTTAAAGATTATGCAGTTTTTCTATGTATATTTCAAATAGAGTGTTCCTGGTTCAAAATTCCATTTCAGGAGACAATGAAGTAAATATTCCCATAATAAAACGCACAATATCAAGTTTTTTCAACACCTGATACTATGCGCTTTTCTAATTTTTCAAGACTTTTTAACTAGTCTCTCATTTAAAATAATCTCGTCTGATATAAATTAAAATAGCTTCTATCATCAGACAAATTGCTGATAGCCAAAAACTGATGCTAATACCAAAATTCTCAGTAATATAGCTCATTAGCAAAACAAATACTGAAAATGCTAATGTCGAAATCACTTCCAGAACGGAATAGACATTAACCAAGTTATTTTCCTCTACTGTTTCCTGAAGAAATACAGTTTCAGGAACTTCTTTTAGCTGCGATAACATACCAACTAAAGCCGAAAATACTAAAAACACCTGTGCATTTGGAAAAAGTAGAATAGTCAGTGTCACTATTGCCATAGCTACAAGAGAAAAAAGAATACTTTCCCATTTAGCAGCGAGGAACTTTTCAGATAGCCTAAAAGCAATTAAGCCACTAATTATAATCCCAATAGAGTATGCTGTATTAGAATATCCCCAGTAACTTTCCGTTTTATTTAATAACTCAGTTACAAAAACAAGTATGATAGACGAAACCCAAATCGTATTTGAGAAAATCTCAAATAAATTTGCTGATACAAAAAGTCTTAATCTAGGATCTCTAGCAACTAACTTCCAACCTTTGAGCAAAATTTCAAGATTGGTCTCTGACTCTAGTACCTCCACTTCAGCCTTAGGCAGAAATAACATCAGAAAGCTAGAAATGATATACAAGATTAAAATGATAAACGTGGTAGGCAACAGACCAATTGTTGCAAACAAGAGTCCACCCAACCCCCACCCTACCAATTGAACAGCTTCACCAGTCATTGACAAGGCTGAGTTAGCCTTGCCCAAATCGGTCGCATAGCGCGGCACAATAGCATAGGAAACGGGTGCTGCAAAACCATCTAATATGGAAATTGCAACAACAAATAGATAGATCACCAAAGGCGCTACTGATTGCATTACGGTAAACATTCCTACCAGTATCGCCAATAATATAGTCTTTCCAAATTGGGATAAAGATAAAACCCTATTTAGCGCTATCCTTTTAGTAACTAAAGGAACTAAAAGACTTGCAACAAAAGAGGATATCCCTATTAAAATGGGAACTAGTGATGTGGCAATTACTGATTTTGAAATAATGTATATGTTAGCAATGATTGTTACTCTAAAGAAAATATCTGCTAAATTTGCAAACAATTGAGAGACTAACAACTTGATAAATGAATTAGACATATAAGGCTCCCATCTTAGTTGCCAACTTTGGAATTACAATTTGATTTTTAATATTTTAGCATAAAATAACAGAAAACAAAAGTGAGGTATTTCACATGAAAAAACAAAAACTATTGCCTTTATTATTCCTACTTTTTAAAGGAAAGATTATTATCTTTGTTGGCTAGCTCTAAGAAGTTATACTCAACGAAAAAAGCCTGAGATTTTCATCTCAAGCTTTTCAACATAATTGTTTTCTAGATTAGAAAAGCGAGAATACAAGCACGGCCAAGGCTGCACCGATAACAGGTCCCACAACTGGAATCCAAGCGTAAGACCAATCTCCGTCTCCCTTGTTTGAAATTGGCAAGATGCTATGCATGATACGAGGTCCAAGGTCACGCGCAGGGTTCAAGGCACAACCTGTTGTTCCACCTAGTGATAGAACGATACCGACAATCAAAGTTCCCACTGCGAAGGTTCCGATTCCTGCTTGAAGGTCATAAAGTCCCAAAGCAAAGATTGTTAATACCAATACAAAAGTTCCTAGGATTTCACTAATCAAGTTTGATACAGTATCTTTTATAGCTGGTCCAGTACTGAAGGTTGCCAGGATATTGCCTGCATTTTCTTCTGCCTCATAATGCGGTTTGAATTGCAACCAAACCAAAATCTGACCCAGCATAGCCCCTGCGAACTGAGCTAGGATGTATGGGAAAACGGAAGCCCAAGAGAGCGTTCCTTTTAAGGCCATCGCAAACGTTACAGCTGGATTTAGGTGGGCTGGGCTGAGCGTGCCAGATACAAAAGCCGCAACGGCTACAGCAATTCCCCAACCCATAGTAATCACAATCCAACCTGCATTGTTGCTCTTGGTTTTAGGAAGAACCACACCTGCAACAACACCATTTCCTAGAAGAATCAGGATTAAAGTCCCCAAAAATTCTCCAAATAATTCTTTCATCATATCGTTGTCTCCATTTTAAAGAAGGAGAGGGAAGGCAAGGAAGGCTTGTCTCCCTCTCTTCTAGTTTTTCTTAATTTTTCAATTCCGCTAGATCGTTGTTAGCAAGGGCTGCTTCAACATCCGCACGGTAAGTTGCTTTCTCGTCTTCTGTCCAGTCATAGAATCGTCCCATTTCATCTAAAACTGGCTCAACGATGCTATCCAAACTATCACGCATAAAGAGCATGTGGTTGGTACGACGAAGGAGGAAGTCAACTGGGCTAAGAGCCAACTCATTGCGCATTGCATAGTGAAGTGATAAAGTATCTGCCAAGCTGAGTCCTGGTGCTTGTTCTAAACTATGAGCAAGGGCAAAGACTTTCGGTACATTTGAACCATAGAGATTTGCGAGATAGTGAGCTTCCTTGCTATCCAATCCACGTGACACTCCAAGTTGCGCAAAGGCTTCGATTTCTGAATCAACATTTGCTGGGTTCAATTCCCCACCTGAAACAGGGTAAGTCTTAGAGTTGATAAGTTTAAAGCTACGGTCAAATTCTGCTTTGAGGATGTCAACCACGCGCTCCATAGCTCCTTCAGCCATCTTACGGTAGTCTGTGATTTTACCACCAGCAAGGGTCAAAAGGCCATTGTCATCACGATCCAAGCTCGAACCACGAGAAACTGCAGATGGGTCCAAATGTTTCTCAGATGTGCTGCTTTCAAGCTTGCTGACAGCAGACTCAACATCTTCACGCGTTTTTTCTTTAGAGAGATAAGATTCGACAGTCGCGATCAAGTTGTTAAAGCTTTCATCACTGATAGTTCCGTTATTTCCGCCATTGTAGTCAGAAGCGCTATTGCCTGCGATCAATGGACGAAGACCTGCCCAGCTGCTTTCGATATCATCGATAGTAATGTTAGCTTCTGGGAAGCGGTTGTTAACAATGCCAAGTAGGTAATCCACATCTTCCTGAGTCACTTTTGGATGTTCCAAATCACCTGTGTAGTCTGTATCCGTTGTACCAAAGTAGGTCTTGTTTTCACGTGGGAGAACAAAGACCATACGGCCATCACCCAAACCTGTGTCAAAGTAAACCGGCTGTGAAACCTTGATCTTGCTTGAATCCACTACCAAGTGAACTCCCTTGGTTGGACGCATTTGTGAGAATTGTGTTCCCTTATTAGACAAGTTACGTACTTTATCACTCCAAGGACCTGTTGTGTTAATCACCAGACGGGCCTTGATTTCAAAGACTTGGTCTGTCAAGAGATCACGAGCTACAACACCTGTAATCTTGCCACTTTCGTCAAAGAGGAAGCCTTCTGCCTTCACGTGGTTAGCAATGAGGGCACCGTCTTGGTTGGCACGTTTGATATTTTCAATCACGAGACGCGCATCGTTGTTACGGAAGTCAAGGTAAACCCCACCTCCTACCAAGCCTTCTTTCTTCAAGTTTGGCTGGCGTTCCAAGACTTCTTCCTTACTCAAAACCTTGTTAGCAGCTGGCGTGTTGTTAACTCCTGCCAAAAGGTCGTACAAGTCCATGGCTACTTTAAGACGGAAGAGGCTAAAGGTCGCTCCATCTTCGTCGTAAACTGGTAAGAGCATTGGGTCTGGTTTCGGAATGTGGGGAGCGATTTGTTGAACTACAGCACGTTCAGAAACAGTGTCTGATACCACTTCTACGTCGAATTGTTTGAGGTAACGAAGACCACCGTGAACCAATTTTGTTGAACGGCTAGATGTTCCTTCTGCGAAGTCCTGCATTTCAATCAAACCAGTCTCAAGACCGCTAGCCGCTGCCTGCAAGGCTACACCAGCCCCTGTAATTCCTCCACCGATAATCAAGAGGTCCAAGGTACGTTCCTGCATTTTTTGAATTGATAATTCACGTGTTTTCTTTGAAAATTCCATATTTACACACTTTCTAACTAAGTCGCTTTATTCTTCCAGTATTATACTCTTCGAAAATCTCTTCAAACCACGTCAGCGTCGCCTTACCGAATGTATGGTTACTGACTTCGTCAGTTTCATTTACAACCTCAAAGCAGTGCTTTGAGCAACCTGCGGCTAGCTTCCTAGTTTGCTCTTTGATTTTCATTGAGTATTAGTCATCGATTTCCGCAAAGACTTGCGTTGCTTTTACAGCCTTCTTCCAGCCCTTGTAGAGTTGTTCCTTGCGAGATTCGTTCATCGATGGCTCGAAGAGCTCTCCTGTCTCATTCAAGAGTTTCAACTCATCCAAGTCTTTCCAATAACCTACTGACAAACCTGCTAGGAAGGCTGCTCCTAGGGCTGTTGTTTCCAAGTTTTTGGCGCGTGCGATATCGATTCCCAAAATGTCAGCTTGGAACTGCATGAGGAAATTGTTCATAGCTGCACCACCATCTACCTTCAAGACTTGGATAGCTGTCTGCGCATCCACTTGCATGGTATCGATGATATCACGGACTTGATAAGCGATAGATTGCAAGGTTGCCTTGATAAAGTCTTCTTTACTTGTTCCACGAGTCAAACCAAAGACAGAACCACGAGCGTTTTGGTTCCAGTATGGAGCACCTAGACCTGTAAAGGCTGGAACGACATAAACTTCATCATTGTTGTGAGAATCACGGGCATATTTTTCAGATTCTGGTGAATTTTCAACCATGCGAAGTCCATCACGAAGCCATTGAATGGCACTTCCTGCGATGAAGATAGAACCTTCTAAGGCATAGTAAACCTTGCCGTTAATTCCGTAACCAATGGTTGTCAAGAGGTTATTTTCAGACAACTGCATTTCTTCACCAGTATTCATGATGATGAAAGAGCCTGTTCCATAAGTATTTTTAACCATACCAGGTTCAAAGGCCAACTGTCCAAAGAGGGCCGCTTGTTGGTCCCCAGCCATACCTGAGATTGGAACTTGTCCACCGTAGAAATGGAATGGGGCTGTTTTACCGTAGATTTCAGAGTTAGAACGAACCTCCGGAAGCATAGCCTTTGGAATGTTGAGGATTTCCAAAATCTCATCATCCCATTTAAGTTCTTTAATGTTATAAAGCATGGTACGAGCTGCATTTGAGTAGTCCGTCACGTGAGCCGCACCGTCAGTCAATTTCCAAACCAACCAAGTATCGATGGTACCAAAGAGCAATTCCCCTTTTTCTGCTCGCTCTTGAGCACCTTCTACATGATCCAAAATCCAACGAACCTTGGTAGCAGAGAAGTAAGCATCGATGATCAAACCAGTCTTTTCATGGAATTTTTCCACATAACCTTGACTTTTTAGTTGTTCAGCCAAAGGAGCTGTCTGACGTGATTGCCAAACGATAGCATTGTAGATAGGGAGCCCTGTTTTCTTATCCCAGACGACAGTTGTTTCACGCTGGTTGGTAATCCCGATTGCTTCGATTTGATTTGGCTTGACACCACTTTCGATGAAAGCTCCAGCAATAACTGACTGGACTGAGTTCCAAATTTCATTGGCATTGTGCTCAACCCAACCTGCCTGAGGGAAAATCTGAGTAAACTCTTTTTGGCTCGAGCTAACCTTTTCTCCTTTTTTGTTGAAAATAATGGCACGAGAACTTGTAGTCCCCTGGTCAATAGCCATGATGTATTTTTCTTGTGACATGTGCTGTCCTCCTGATAAAGATCTTGAGGATGTCTCCTCTTTACAGTAATTAGTATACAAAATAAAGCGCTTTCTTGTTTATCAACTTTTTTTAATTTTTAAAAAAATGTGAGGAGATTGTGCGAATTTCATAAAAAGACCTGGAAGCACCAAGCCTTTTAAGTGAATAATAATTGGCGAATCGCTGCCAAATCTTCCATATCCAAGTCGTTTTTTAAATAATAAACTGGGGTCTGTTCCTTCTTATAAATCGGGTTATTGGTAACCAGCAAATCATAATGCCGAGTACAATCATAGGCTTCAATGGTAATAAAACGATTGTATTCCAAATACCGTTTCAAAATGGCTGCCATCCTTGAAAAGACAAGAAAACCAGATGTCAAATCCAGACCAATCCGCATATGCTGGCCACCATTTTCAGCCATATATTCAATTAACTGGAGCCATTCCCAGAGAATTTTCTTATCCAAATCCGTCCCCTGCTGAAAGGCAGGCAAGGCATGAAAAATCTCCTCTGCCGTTCCCCTAAAATCATGTTCCATCAAAAAATAAGGATGACGATTCTCCAACTGATACTTGTAGCGATCCTGTAAAATATAGCCCTTATAGAGATAGACTTGAGCACAAAGCTGACTGAGTTCATAGGTGACATGGTCCTCTGTATAGTCCCCCAATAGTTCCTCCTTCTTCATTTCTTGAATCAATTGCGTCAGTAAATCTGCCAACTGCCCTCCAAAACCAAGAATATACTCCATAGTATGAAGGGGAAGAATGCGATGAGATAGGAGGAAAGAGAAGAATATCATCATCTCACCATCCTCAGTTCCTAGAGGAAGGTGTTGCCCAGCAAAAAAGGAAGGTGCCTTTCGATGCAAACGAAGGTAGAAAATATTGTCAAAATACCCTCGCATTTTCTCTTCTATCACTTGAAACTGACAGGCATTGACACGGAGACGTTGTTGACTGATATGAGCCCAGAGAACCAAGTCCAATTTCTGACCCGAAGACAAACTTGCACCGCAGATTTCTTCTAAAGTGGCAATCTCCTGTTTTCTCTCTGGTTTCTGCATGTGACCTTCCCATTCCTGACTGGACCAGACCTTGCGGAAAAGACAGAAATAGAAATAGCGAATCTGATGCTCTGGACCTCGCCAACGTCCATTTTGGATAGATAAGTCAAATTCTGACAAAATCTGATTCAAACTAGCTAAGTGGCGACCAAGCGTAGCCTCACTAATCATCAATTCTTGAGCCAGCTGATGGGCTAAAAACTGTTGGTGGTAGAGAAGATAAACAAGAATCTGGTATTTAACAGCATTCTCCAAAAACAAGCTCCGAATATCTCTCCCCTTGGTAGCTGCACCGATTGACAGACGCAGATTTTCATCTTCTAAGGAGATAGTCAGCTCTAAGCCACTGTCCAAAGCCTTGTCATTGAGCAGGGTGACATATTTGGTTAGAGTTGCTTTTGAAAATCCTGTTTCCTCCATTACAGCCTTGACGGTCGTCTGAGACTCTTGTAATAGAAAGGAAAGGATTGAAAATTGGCCAGATTCGGCCTTTTCCATCAAATCTCCTAAATACATTTGTTACCCCTTTCATTTTCTACCTTAAGCATAGCATAAATCTTACAAATGCTGAAATAATCTGTTTCTCTTTTTATTTTCATGCTGATTTCCTGGTCCATTATCCTAAAAATCAGCAAACACACGGCTCCCCCTTTGGGCATTTTTATGCTAAAATAGTAGCTATGGATAAAATTATTAAAACAATATCAGAAAGCGGAGCCTTTCGTGCTTTTGTCCTTGATAGCACAGAAACCGTCCGCACTGCTCAAGAAAAACACCAAACCCAAGCTAGCTCAACTGTAGCGCTTGGTCGAACTCTTATCGCTAGCCAGATTCTCGCAGCCAATGAAAAAGGAAATACCAAACTAACAGTTAAGGTATTGGGATCTAGCTCTCTAGGTGCTATTATCACCGTCGCAGATACCAAGGGGAACGTCAAAGGCTACGTTCAAAATCCTGGTGTTGACATCAAAAAGACTGCAACTGATGAAGTTCTAGTTGGACCTTTTGTTGGAAATGGTCAATTCCTCGTTATCACAGACTACGGTACTGGAAATCCTTACAACTCTATGACACCCCTCATCTCTGGAGAAATCGGTGAAGACCTGGCCTTTTACCTAACTGAAAGCCAACAGACTCCTTCAGCAGTCGGCCTCAATGTCCTTTTGGACGAAGAAGACAAGGTCAAGGTTGCAGGTGGTTTCCTAGTTCAAGTCTTGCCAGGAGCTAAGGAAGAAGAGATTGCTCGCTTTGAAAAACGCATCCAAGAAATGCCAGCTATCTCAACCCTTCTCGAAAGTGAAGACCATATCGAAGCCCTCCTCAAGGCTATCTACGGTGACGAGGCTTATAAGCGTCTTTCTGAAGAAGAAATCCGTTTCCAATGTGACTGTAGCCATGATCGCTTTATGAACGCTCTTGCCAGTCTTCCAAACTCAGACTTACAGGAAATGAAAGAGGAAGACCACGGAGCAGAAATCACTTGTCAATTCTGCCAAACTACTTACAACTTTGATGAAAACGACCTGGAGGAACTCATTCGTGACAAATCTTAATACACCCTTTATGATTGGCAATGTTGAGATTCCCAATCGTACTGTTTTAGCGCCTATGGCTGGCGTGACCAACTCAGCCTTTCGTACTATTGCAAAAGAGCTCGGAGCTGGACTCGTTGTAATGGAAATGGTCTCTGACAAGGGAATCCAATACAACAACGAAAAAACCCTGCACATGCTTCATATCGACGAAGGCGAAAACCCTGTCTCTATCCAACTTTTTGGTAGTGATGAAGACAGCCTAGCACGCGCAGCAGAATTTATCCAAGAAAACACTAAGACCGATATCGTGGATATCAACATGGGCTGCCCTGTTAACAAAATCGTGAAAAACGAAGCTGGAGCTATGTGGCTCAAAGATCCAGACAAGATCTACTCTATCATCAACAAGGTCCAATCGGTTCTTGATATTCCCCTTACTGTCAAAATGCGTACTGGCTGGGCTGACCCATCTCTGGCAGTAGAGAATGCCCTCGCTGCTGAAGCTGCAGGTGTTTCTGCCCTCGCCATGCATGGCCGTACCCGTGAACAAATGTATACAGGCCACGCCGACCTTGAAACTCTTCATAAGGTTGCCCAAGCTCTTACCAAGATTCCCTTCATCGCTAACGGCGACATCCGCACAGTCCAAGAAGCCAAACAACGCATCGAAGAAGTTGGTGCTGACGCAGTTATGATTGGTCGCGCTGCCATGGGAAATCCCTACCTCTTCAACCAGATCAACCATTACTTTGAAACAGGAGAAATCCTACCTGATTTGACCTTTGAGGACAAGATAAAAATCGCCTACGAACACTTGAAACGCTTGATTAACCTCAAAGGAGAAAACGTCGCAGTTCGTGAATTCCGCGGCCTCGCTCCTCACTACCTCCGTGGAACTTCTGGCGCTGCCAAACTCCGTGGAGCCATTTCACAAGCTAGTACCCTAGCAGAGATTGAAGCCCTCTTGCAATTGGAGAAAGTTTAAACACAGAAAACCCGTAAACTTCATTCAGTTACGGGTTTTTAAAATGTCTATAAACTTGAGATTCTAAATTCTACTATTGAGCTAAAGCAACACTGGAAACCTTGCCATCTGCACCTGTGGTAATTTGAACGGTCTTTCCTCCACCGATTGTAGCATTATACTTACCATCGTCAAGAGTATAAGAATAGTCTCTGATAGAGTAGTTTTCTTTCTTTCCATCAGCAGATTCTACTGTGAATTTGCCTCCTGATGAAACTGTGATGGTTTCACCATTGGCACCCTTCCAGTTGCCTGCAGCTGCTGAGAAATCACCATCAACCATGGTTAAAACACCCTTGTAGCGTTTGTTGTGTTCTGCTTGCTTGTCTTGAAGTTTGCGGTCAGTTGTTGGATCATAGCCTGACTGGTTAGACTGGGCTTGAGAACCTTGCTGAGTTGAAGGAGCTTGAGTAGCAGTTTGTTGACTAGCTGCCTGTTGATTAGACACTTCTTGGCCTTGTCTTTGCTCTGGTGCAGGTGTCGCTTCTGATGGTGTCGCAGTTGCTGCAGACTGGTCAGTAGATGATTTGGTCTTTTCAGATGAAGCTGAACTTGAGGACTTCTGAGTTTTACTTTCTTTGCTAGAAGAAGCTGCTTTTGAGCTTGATGATTGGCTTGTCTTAACAGAACTGCTTGCTTGAGTTGTTTCCTTTTTATTTCCACAAGCTCCTAATAGCAAGGTAGAAGCCAATACAGTTGCTGCCATCAATTTGATATAGGTTTTCTTTTTCATTTTTCTACTCCTTTGTAATATTTTAGAAATATAAAGAAATCTTTTTGTAATACTATTGTAACATTCTCATTTGAATATGTCAACAATTTATCTAAACTATTTTAAAAATTTTAAATACTTTAGATACGTTTACTCCTCCTACTCTTCTATTCGTAATAAAACAGAAAAACAGGAGATTTTTCTGTTAAAAATTTAAATTTGTTTTTGTGTAATCGCTTGCATTCTTAAGTACAAAGGAATATAATAACATTGAAATAGAATATAGGAGGTGTAGACTTATGTTAAGCAAATATTACAAGTATCTTCCTTGGTTGATTGTGACAGCTATTGTCTCTTATCAATCAGCAACTTACTATGCGCGAACTGCATTTGATGTGTTTTATCTGACTACAATCTTTTTGATTTTCTATATCGCTTTGTTAGTTTTGCATGAGAACTATCTCAAGTATCGATACAAAGACTTTTTTACTCACCTGTTGAGCAATTCTAAGAAGGATAGCCATCCCTAAAAACAGTCGCAACAGCAAAGCAAACTAATAAAGGCAAACAAAGAGGTCGGGAACTTTGTCCCGACCTCGTTTTTTATTTCAATCGATAGGTTTTTCTTGGTTTCTTTTTAGGCACTCGTTTGAGTCCAACTTCTTCTACATATTCTCCGTATTTTACGAGAAAGTTATTGCTGACGATGGGGCGACCGGGGTTGATAAGATTGACCAGTTCAGTTCCTTCGTAGACAGTGAACTCCTCCTCCAGCAGATAAAGGAAGGTCGGATTCCAGTCGAGACGGCCTTGGATTCGTTTGATGGATTCTTGGATAATGGCATAATGATCAAAAGCGAAGGCTTGCTCCTCCAACTCTACTCCCTTTAAGAAGCACTTGCCTGTCTGAAAATCGACATCTACAAAAACCACGTCCTTGGCATCGTCTCCTGCTTGAACAAGTTCTAATGCACGACTAGGCAGATAAACCAAGTGGGCAATGGTCACTGTCCAGCCCCGTGGGTCACGGCCGGGAGTCGATACGGTCATCAATTGCTCGATTTTTTCCAAAGGAAGATCGAGATTAACTTCTTCTCTCACCTCACGCTGACAGGCATGCGCAGCATCTTCGCCCTTGTCCATAAATCCTCCAACCAGAGCCAAACAATTTTGATAAGGGTGAGCCTTGCGACGAATTAATAAGAGCTTGATCTTTCCTTCGACAAAGCAGTAGGCTACCATATCCACCGTCACACTTGGCTTTTCATATTGAGGGAGTTCCTGCTTGTAGTACCAGTCTAAAAACTCTTCCTGACTGGCATGGATTTCATAATATTCTTTTTCCGTCATCCCGTCTGGAATCTTCGTATCTGCCATTTTATGCCTCCTTACGAACTGCCTTAGTCCATTGGTACCAACCCACTAAACTATTGAGTGTGTAAACCCAGTACATGCCTTGGATATGGATATTTTCACCCCACCAGAGGTAGATACTAAATAGGTTAGTTGCAATCCAAAAAATCCATTGCTCACGGTAGAGACGTGTCATCAAGAGCTGACCAACACCATTTGTCGCGTCCGTTACACTATCGCGGAATGGTCGAGCACTGTGGATGCTTTGATAAGCTAGGCCCATACCAATCCAGATAATTGCAGTCAAAACTAAATACTTGAGCCAATCCACTAAGGATAATTTCTTGGCTTCAAAGTGCGATTCTTCTACTTTTCCTTGGTCATTAATACGGTTGGACAGCCAAGCATAGAGACCAATCGGCTGCATGACAAAGAAGTAAACGGTCGTCAAAACTTCACCATAAAAAGTCGCATTCATGGCCAAAACCAAATAGATAGCAGAGTTAATGGCCCCAAAGAGATAATTGCTTGCACGCCCTTCTGCTACCAAGATAACACAGACAATCCCAGTCCAAGATGCAAACAAGCTCATCCAGTCATGACTTTCTGTATTTTGAGTGAACTCTAAGATCAAGGGAACACTTGACAGGGTGATAAGATACAACCACTGGAAGAGGCTACGGCCGACAAAGAGATCTTTCCAGAGCAGGCGCATGATTCCTGCAAAACCGATTTTGCGGGCTTCCGCATGGACATTTTTAAAGTTTTCGATAAATTGTTTGATTTTTTCAGTTAGTTTTTTCATAATTTTCTCCTAATCTGCTTGGTAAATGGCATCAATAGCCACTTTGGCTGCTTCATAATTGCCTAGGTAATCCTCAGCTAGATAAACTAGTGGAATGGTGGTTAAATATTGCTCTCTCATCTGATCCAAATGCTGGGAAAAACTATGACGAATATGGTCTTCTGCCATAGTCATATCTCTAAATCCGTCATTGACATAGGAGCCGACAGGCTGCACAAAGAGAATCAAGTCCCATTTTTCCTTAGCCAAGATCGAAACAAAGAGATTGTCAAATGTCTCTCCTGATAAGTCCCCTTGGTCCTCAGTCTCCATGTAATAATCATAGTAGCCCTTGGTTACTAAGGAGTTGGTGTCTGCTATTACCAGTCCTCTATTGGCATTGCTATCGATTAACTTAGAGGTCTGGTCATACTGCCCCAACAGGAGATAATAGTAATCTTTTGGAGTCAATTCATCGTCGCGGACATTATTTTTAATCTGATACTCACGTGCGTATTCCAAACTAACTGGTGCATCGTAATACCTAGCCAAATCCTTAGCCAGAGTGGTCTTCCCATTGCTAGCACTTCCCATAATCAACACTTTCTTTGTAAACTGACGACGGAAGGGTTGAGCGATATATTTCCAATATTTACTTGGATTTTCTCGAATCATAGTCGCTGAGATACCAAACTTTCTTTCTTGCAAGACAGTCTCAAAGCCACGATTTGATAATTCTTGCTGGTAGTCACGTTCTCCCACAAAGAAGATTAGTTCTTGCTGGGCTTCATCATAGGAAATCTCTGCAAACATCTGATTCAACCACTCCTGCCAGCCCATAGGGTAACGAGGAAGATTGGTTTCATCTAACTTGCAGACAGAGGTCAACTCGTCATCACCAAAGGCCTCTCGGATATAGCGAAATCTCTTTTGAAGAGTTAAGCCTACCTGCTCCCCTCGGTCTCCCTCATAGCCTGAAACGACAACCCAGACCTGGTCACACTGCCGCTTCGCTCGCTGAATCAGATCAATATGTCCTTGATGAAGCGGAGCAAAAGTCCCAAATACCACTGCTGTTTTCTTTTTCATAAACGCATTACCTTTTTATAATTTTTGATATTTTTATTATCTATGTTTTTATTATAAATTATATTTTTGTTTTGTCAATAGTTTTTTATCATTTTTTATAAAAAAGTAGCAAAAAAGAGAATCAAGATTGCTCCTGATTCTCCATTTTATGCAATATCAAATTTTAACTGGCCTGCTTTAACACCAATCTTAAGTGTGCTGCCTGCCTCTAATTCTCCCTTGAGAAGAAGTTCTGCCAACTTGTCTTCCACTTCTGTTTGCAGGGTTCTGCGAAGTGGACGAGCTCCCATCTCTGGGTCATATCCTTGATTGGCCAACAATTTCAGTGCGGAAGCTTGTAATTTCAAATCGATGCCTTTTTCAGCCAAACTTGCCACTAAAGGTTTGACCATAATCTTCACCACTTCCTGCATATGGTCGCTAGACAGGCTATGGAAGACCACCTTTTCATCAATACGGTTGATAAACTCCGGTCTATAAGCTTTTTTCAGCTCTTCAAACATGCGTTTTTCCATATTTCCCTGATCAAAACGAATGTTCTTAGCCCCAAATCCGACAGTCTTGTCATCACGAAGGGCTGTCGCACCAAGGTTTGATGTCATGATGATAATGGTATTTGAAAAGTCAACTTTGCGCCCCTTGCTATCTGTCAAGACACCATCATCCAAAACCTGCAAGAGAACATTAAAGATGTCTGGATGGGCCTTCTCTACCTCGTCAAAGAGGAGAACGGAATAGGGTTTGTTGCGAACCTTCTCTGTCAACTCCCCACCTTCTTCATAACCCACATAGCCCGGAGGAGCTCCGTTGAGACGGCTAGCTGCGAATTTCTCCATATACTCACTCATATCAAAGCGGATCAGAGCTGATTCATCATCAAAGAGAACTTCTGCCAGAGCCTTGGCCAATTCGGTCTTACCGACACCTGTAGGCCCTAGGAACATAAAGGAACCAATCGGACGCTTATGACTGCGAATCCCTGACTGGTTGCGGCGAATCGCACGGCTAATGCTTGAAACAGCTTGATCTTGACCGATGACACGTTTGTGCAATTCAGCTTCCAAGTTAAGGTATTTCTTAGCGTCCGTCTGAGTCAGTTTTTGGACTGGAATACCTGACAAACGACTCAAGGTGGTCAAAATATCAGACTCTGTCACCAAGTCTTTATAGACAGGCACTTCCTCTTCTTTTGCGATTAGCTGAGCTGCCTGTTTCCACTTGCCATCCATCAAGGCCTTGTCAGCTGGACTCAAGCCCGAATCGTCTGCTTTTACATGCTTTGCCTTATTTTGCACTGTTGCTGCTGCTTCGTCCAAGAGGTCAATAGCAGAGTCCGGCAAATGACGACTAGTCAAGTAACGATGGGCCATCTTGACGGCTGTTTCAACTGCTTCATCTGTGATTTGCACACGGTGATGTTTCTCATAAGTCGCCTTCAAGCCTTGTAAAATGGTCATGCTGTCTGCCACACTCGGCTCTTCAATCGTTACTTTAGCGAAACGACGAGAAAGGGCTGCATCTTTTTCGATATGTTTTTGATATTCTTCCTGAGTGGTCGCACCAACCGTTCTCAAAGTTCCACGCGCCAAGGCTGGCTTCAAGATATTGGCCGCATCTAGAGTTGAATCAATCCCGCTACCAGAACCCATGATAGTGTGGAGTTCATCGATAAAGAGGATGACTTGGCCATCTTCTTCAATATCCTTGATGATATTGTTCATGCGCTCTTCAAAGTCACCGCGGAAACGTGTCCCTGCGACGACATTCATCAAATCAAGCTCTAACACGCGCATCTTAGCCATTGCCGTAGGCACATCCCCACTAGCAATACGCTGGGCAAGACCAAGCGCCAGAGCAGTTTTCCCGACACCCGCATCTCCAACCAAGACAGGATTATTCTTGGTTTTACGGCTCAAGATTTGAATCATACGAGAGATTTCCTTGTCCCGACCGATGACTGGCTCTAATCTGCCAGAACGCGCTTGCTCCGTTAAATCATGCGTATAGTCCTCGAGACCACCGCTTGGAGTCTGGGGCATGCCCATCATATTGGCCATAGAATTTTGTTTGTCAGCTACTGTACGATGACGTTGGCGTAAAGCCTTGAGGTCTTCACGAGTCCAGCCTGCACGTTCTTCTAGATTTCGACGTAGGGCAGCAATCTTAACCTGATCTTTCTTGTCTTCATAAGAAAAACCAGCTCTCTCCAAGATACGAGTCGCCAAGGCATTGCCATCATGCAAAATCGCATAGAGGACATGCTCCGTCCCTAGCATCTTAGCATGGACCACTGACGCCACATATTCTGCTTCATCAAAAAGGACCTGCAAACGATGAGAAAACGGCAATTCCGTCAAAGTTTCATTCTGGTTATAGTCTGTTTCAGTCAGTTCCAAAGCCACCTCTTCTAAACGGTCCATCTCATATGGATAATCATTTAAAGTGGCCCCTGCCACACTATAACTGTGATTGGACATGGCAATCAACAAGTGCCAAGACTCTAGGTAACAAGCTCCAAAATGGCCAGCCACCATGTAGGCACTTTCGATACATTCATTCAATGCTTTTGAATAGTTCATCTTACTTCCCTTTTCTATCTACCTCTTGTATGACCTGTCGTAGCATGTTTGCTCGAAGTACTGGTGCTTCTTCTCCTAAAACGCGATCCAAAGCTACTGATACTAGCAAATTCATCTCCTGCTTGGTCATCAATTCCTGCTCAACCAAAAGCTGCAGAATATCCTCATAAATTTCTTGACTAACTCGCTCACCAATTGAGTAAAGCAGCTCCCTAAGCATTTCATGATGACTAGAAAACTCAATCCGTCCTATACGAATGTAGCCTCCACCACCACGCTTACTTTCAACCAAGTAGCCTCTACTTTCCGTAAAGCGTGTCTTAATCACATAGTTGATCTGACTAGGAACAACCTGAAAAGTATCTGCCAACTGACTCCGTTGCAATTCTACAATTCCAGATTGATCTAAAATCGCCTTGATGTAGGCCTCAATATGATCCGATGTATTTTTAAATCTCATTACAAACCCACCTCTCTCTTTAAACCTTGACTATCTTTGACTATTATACCGAAATTTTCTCATTTTTAAAAGAAAAAGGGCGCTGGTAAAGGATAATCTTCACCAACTCCCTATTTCTCTACTTATCTAAGCCTAATTCCGCTAAGATTTGACGTTTATAGACAATCTTTTGGACTTCCTTGTCCTCATCTTCAGACCAATCTAGTTTAATTTCTGAAACAATCTGCCCAGGGCGATTTTTCAAGATATAGATGCGGTCGCTGAGACTGAGGGCCTCCTCGATACTGTGCGTGATAATCAAGGTTGTTAACTGCAACTGCTTGTGAATCTCAAGATACCAAGCGTGGAGTTCCATCTTGGTCATCTCATCCAAAGCGCTAAAGGCCTCATCCAAGAGAAAAAGCTTGTGCCCGAAAAGGTAGGTACGAAGCAAGGCCACACGCTGGCGCATCCCACCACTTAGTTCATGAGGATACTTGTCTCGTACAGCTGTCAACTGGAAGGTAGCAAGAATTTCATCTGCGCGAGCAATAGCTTCTGCCTTATCCACTTTTTGAATCAAGAGAGGCAGTATGATATTGCCAAGCACCGTCTTGTGCTCCAAGAGCAGATCCTTCTGCAACATATAACTCACGCGTCCCTTAGGATTTTCTTCACCGTCAAGTATAATTCGCCCTGACTGGACTTCTAAAATTCCAGCGATCAGATTAAAGAGGGTGGTTTTTCCAACACCACTTGGACCTAGGATGGAAACCACTTCACCTGAAGTTACCTGCAGGTTGATATCCTCTAAAATCCTCTCTTGATCATAGGCATAACTGACGTGTTCTAGTCTAATTTCTGTCATTATTTCACAAATTCATTGGTAAAGCCTTTGTCTGTCAAGTCTTCTTTAAGGATACCATTTTCTTTATCCCATTTGTAGAAGGCATTCCAACGAGCTGCATCAAATTGCCCCCATTTTTCCTTGTCGCTTGCGTATTCTTTTGACAAGTATTTTTGAGATTCGATGACAAAGTCACGTTTTTCCTTTAGTTCAGGTGCATTTTTGATGAGGATATCAGCTGCTTCCTCTGGATGCTCCATAGCATATTGGTAGCCTTTTTTGATGGCTTGAATAACTTTGCGAGCTTCTTCTTTGTTGTCTTTGAGGTAGTCGTTGTTGGCGATGATAACTGGTGAGTAGTAGTCAAATTCTTTAACGTAGTCTTTCAAGTACATAAAGTTAGCATCTACACCTTGAGATTTTGCAAGAATTCCATCCCATCCATAGTAGATCCAAGCAGTGTCAAAGACACCATTAGCGATTGGTGTGATAGAGTTTGAGTCATTATTTGGTACTTTTTCTACCTTCTCAAAGTCCCCACCTTGTGATTCTACCAAGGTTTTCAACATAGCAAGTTCCGTTGGGTCATTCCATGTCCCGTATTTCTTACCAACCAAGTCTTTTGGACTAGCTACATTGTCAGATTTACGAGAGATGATTCCTGATGTATTGTGCTCTACGATAGCTGCAACAGCAGTAATTCCTGCCCCTTTTTCCAATTTCTTCGCCATGTAATCTTGGAAATACACTGCAAATGGTGCCTTGCCATTGATAACCAAGTCAGAAGAACTTTCTTCTGGCGGCAATTTCAAATCAACATCTACTCCAGCTTCTTTGAAATAACCTTTTTCCTTAGCCACATAAAGTCCTGTGTGGTTGGTATTTGGTGTCCAGTCTAGGATAAAGTCAATCTTCTTGAGTTCTGCCTCTTTGTTGTCCTTAGAAGCAGTTCCTTGACCACAAGCCACAAGCACAACAGCTACAAAAGCCGTTACAAGCGTTAAAAACACTTTCCATGTTTTCTTCATTTTGATTTCCTCTTTTCTTTTTTGAAACATCCTTATTCTACGAACGTTTCCATTTAATCACATATTTTTCACTAATATCGACCAATTTCATACCAAGAAGGCTGATAATCGATACCAGAATAATAATAGCGAACATGGTGTCATACTGAAACAGTTTCTTGGACTGAATCATATAAACACCAAGACCCTCAAAGCCTCCCAACCACTCAGATACCACTGTTGTGATAAAGGCGTAGGAGACACTGACCCTCAGACCTGCATAAAAGTAAGGCAGACTGACTGGGATTTTAAAATGCCACAGAATTTGCCAAGGTTTGGCCCGCATCAGACTAAACAAGGTCAGCATATCCTTGTCACAATGCCTAAAACCGTCCAAAATGCTAACGATGATAGGAAAAGTAGTCGTCAAGATAATCAAGACAATCTTGGGTAAAATCCCATAACCGAGCCACAAGACCAGGATAGGAGCTATGGCAATGGTCGGAATGGTCTGAACAACCACCATCATAGGGTAAATCAGATCGTTAAGCCAAGTCAAACTATCCATAAGCACAGCCATGAGACAGGCAATCAAAACTCCCAGAACCAACCCCAGCAAAGCCACTCTCAAGGTCGCCCAGCTATGGTGCCAGAGAAATTCTCTATCACGAACAAAGGCCTGGAGAATTTCAAGAGGTGTCGGCAGGATAAACTTGGGGAGAAGTTTAAGCAAACCTGCTAGCTGCCAGATTGACAAGACTCCTAGAAAGCCCAATAGACTAATGTGTCGTCTCAGTATACTTTTCAAGTTTCTCATCAATACTTAATATCTCTCCTACATTTATTTTAACATTGGCAAAGACATTGTCTGCCTCTTGCCCTGCTACCTCTAGCGCTTCTTTGAGAATGCGCATGAGCTCATCAAACTCCCCTTCCAAGACCGTTTCAAATGGTGTCACCACCATAGTTACTTCTTGAGCTTGCAGATAAGCAATGACCTGATCAATAACAGCAATCCGATCAATTCCCTGTGCCAAGGGTAAAACTTGCAAGGCTATGCTTGCTTTCATAAGAACCTCCTCTTCTCGTTTTCCTTTGACAAAAAGAAAAACCTTTACCATATATGGAAAAGGTCAAGATTAGACTAAGTATCGTTCCCTACGCTGGCATTACCCAGATCAGGTGCGGTCGAAGTTTAACACTTCCTCTCAGACTGTACACAGACTCCCATATATTATATGGACATATGATAGCGCAAAACAAAAAAAATGTCAAGGAAACTGCTTACAGAAAAACATGAAAAAGAGTTTGAAAACAAATGCTTCAAACTCTATATAGCTTTTTTATTTAGCCTCGTACCATGTTGCCCCTTCATTTTCATCTGCGATGAGGGGAACACTGAGTTGAATGGCTTCTTCCATAGTTTGTTTGACCAATTTTTTCATCTCTGCTAGTTCCGATTTAGGCACTTCAAGGACGATTTCATCGTGCACTTGCAACAGCATCTTAGTCTGATAACCACCTGCAACCAAGGCTTTATCTAGCTGAATCATGGCAATCTTGAGAATATCTGCCGCCGAACCCTGGATAGGAGAGTTGATAGCTGTCCGCTCTGCAAAACCACGAATATTGAAGTTGCGCGAATTGATATCTGGCAACTCACGACGACGCTTGAAGAGGGTCTCCACATAGCCCTTATCACGCGCCTCACGCACCACTTCATCCATGTAGTTTTTAATACCTGGGAAGCGTTCAAAGTAGGTATCAATGTAGGCTTTGGCTTCCTTACGGCTAATGCCCAAATTATTCGACAAACCAAAGTCTGAAATCCCGTAAACCACTCCAAAGTTGACAGCCTTGGCATTACGACGGTCGTTTGCAGTCACATCCTCAGGACGCTCAATACCAAAGACACGCATGGCTGTCGAAGTATGGATATCTGCCCCCTCTTGGAAAGCCTTAATCAAGTGCTCATCATTAGAAATATGCGCCAAAACGCGCAATTCAATCTGTGAATAGTCCGAGCTGAGAAGGACACTATCCTCCCACTCTGGCACAAAAGCCTTCCGAATAAGACGGCCTTGTTCCAATCGTACAGGAATATTTTGCAAGTTTGGATCCACACTAGACAGACGCCCTGTCTGGGTCAAATCCTGCACATAGCGAGTATGAATCTTGCCATCAGCCAAAATCCAGTCCTGCAAGCCAATTACATAAGTGGATTGAATCTTAGCAATTTGACGGTAATCCAGGATTTTCTTAACAATCGGAGCAATAGGAGCCAGGCGCTCCAAGACATCCACCGCTGTCGAGTATCCAGTCTTGGTTTTCTTAGTGTATTCTAGAGGTAGCCCCAATTTTTCAAAGAGAAGCACTCCTAACTGCTTAGGCGAGTTGATATTAAACTCCTCACCAGCCAGTTCGTAAATCTCCTGAGTCAGTTTTTCAATGACAAGCTCATTTTCAGCCTGCATCTCAAGCAAGGTCTCTTTCTTGACCGTAATCCCAGCAATTTCCATCTTAGCAAGGACAAAGGCCAGAGGTTGCTCCATATCATAAAGAAGCTCTAATTGCCCATTTTCACTGAGTTTTTCAAGTAAAATAGGCTCTGTTTCGACCAAAACAGCAAGTTTACGAGCTAAATGCTCCAAGAATTTCTCACGTTCAGGAATGGCCTTCTTGACTCCCTTACCATAGAAAGTCTCATCATCAACCAAGTAAGTCTGACCGTAAAGACTCGCAATGGTCGCAATTTCATTGTCCTCAACAGTCGAAAGGAGGTATTTAGCCAAGCGACTGTCAAAAGCAGGCGCCTGCAAATTCACATCAAAACGATGCAAGAGGACTTTGGCCTTCTTAAAGTCATAAACTCTCAGAGGTGTTTTTTCTAAAAAGTCCTTGAAAATCGGCTCTTGCAAAAGCTCAAGTTTATCTGTGGCATAGAGCTTATTCCCACAAGACCAGGCAAAACCAACCAAATCGTCCGTATGGTAATTCTCCCCAAAAAGCTCAAAATGGAAGATAGACTCTTCACTCAGCATATCTTGACTGACTTGGTCAACAATAGTAAAGTCCAAGCTCTCAGCCACATCAGCTGACGACACATTTAAAGCCTGCTTGAGCTGTTTAAAACCCATCTCATCGTAGAATTTCCCAAGATTTTCCACATCTGGACCACTATAGACCAAATCCTCCAAACTAATCTCAATCGGTGCCTTGGTATCAATGGTCGCCAGTGTTTTCGACAAAAAGGCCTGTTCCTTATCATTGATGAGATTTTCCTTCATCTTAGAAGCCTTCATCCCATCGATATTTTCATAAATACCCTCAAGCGAACCATGCTCCAGCAAGAGCTTGATACCAGTCTTTTCACCGATTTTAGTCACCCCAGGGATATTATCCGACTTATCACCCATGAGCGCCTTGAGATCGATAAACTGAGCCGGTGTAATGCCCATCTTTTCCATAAGATATTCTGGCGTAAAGGCCTCAAACTCAGCCACACCTTTCTTGGAAATCTCAACCACCGTATGCTCATCCGTCAGTTGAATCAAATCCTTGTCCCCACTGACAATGGTAATATCAAAACCATCTTGCTCAGCTAACTTATCCAGTGTCCCAATAATGTCATCCGCCTCATACTGAGCTAACTCATAGTGACGAATCCCCATATGATCCAGCAACTCACGAATGAAGGGAAATTGCTCACGAAACTCATCAGGGGTCTTAGCCCGATCACCCTTATAGTCCGCATACATCTCTGTACGGAAAGTCGTCTTTCCTGCATCAAAAGCCACTAAAATATGACTAGGCTCAATCCTCTCTAACAAATGGCTCAACATCAACTGAAAGCCATAAATCGCATTGGTATGCAAACCAGCCGCGTTCTTAAAACGGTCTAACTGCTGATAGAGCGCAAAAAACGCCCGAAAAGCAACAGAAGACCCATCAATCAATAATAATTTTTTCTTATCCATACACCCATTATAAAGGAAAGTACCAAAAAATACCATTGGGAAGAATTCCCTGAGAGAAACTAAGATAATATACAAAAGAGAAGGAAGTTATTCCTTCTCTTGCAAACTACGAAATGAATTAGTTTTTACGTTTCACAAATGGAATAGCACCAAGGAACAATCCAAGGAATCCCAATGATGCAACTGCAACATTATCTTTACCACCAGTATTTGGAAGTTCTTTTTTATCTTCTGCTTTTGCTGCTGGTGCTGGTGCTTGATAAGTATTATCCTTGTTAGTACCTGCTGTTGTAAGAGTATATTCTGGAACTTCATTAATTGCTGGTGCGCCTGTTTCTGCATATGCTGGAACTTCGTTAATTGCTGGTGCGCCTGTTTCTGCATACGCTGGAACTTCGTTAATTGCTGGTGCGCCTGTTTCTCCGTATGCAGGAACATTATTCACTGTAGCGTCTTCACCATTTGTAGATAAAGGCCCTGTATATTCTGGAGCTTCGTTAACAGCTGCTAAGACAAAATTAGCACCACCTTTATATTCTGGAACTTCATTAACAGCTGCTAAGACAAAATTAGCACCACCTTTATATTCTGGAACTTCATTAACAGCTGCTTCTAAACTATTAACTCCACTGTTGAATTCTGGAGCTACCTCAGCTACAGGAGGTAATAATGCTTCTCCGTTTTCATTAACAGGTGTATTAGTTGCAAGAGTTCCTGTGAATTCTGGAGCTACCTCAGCTACAGGAGGCAATAATGCTTCTCCATTTTCATTCACAGGTGTATTGGTTGCAAGAATTCCTGTGAATTCTGGAGCTACCTCAGCTACAGGAGGCAATAATGCTTCTCCATTTTCATTCACAGGTGTATTGGTTGCAAGAATTCCTGTGAATTCTGGAGCTACCTCAGCTACAGGAGCATCAGCCGCATTAACTCCTCCACTATATTCTGGAGCATCGGCTACAGTAGGAGGTGTTGCATCATTTACCCCACCATTGAAATCAGATCCATTATCTCCAGAAGGAGAGGCACCAGGATTCACACCACCACTAAATCCTGGAGCGTTAGGAGCAGTTGGCACTTCGTCAGGTTGTTTAGCATCATCAGAAGGTGCATCACTAGGATTTACACCACCACTGAAGTCTTTCGGTTCTTCACCCTTAGGAACTTCTTTTAAGTTTTCGATATAACCTAAAGTTGTGTTGTAATTCTCAGTTAGTTTGGCAATTGCATCGTCATCCTCTTGAACTGCTTCGTTCACTTCGTCGAAATTGGCCTTAGCTTCTTCAGCTGCTGCTTTAGCAGAAGCAACTGAAACTTCTAGTTTAGTTACAGCATCTTGCAATCCATCTTGGATAGCTTGATCCGCATTGTATTTCTTAGCAGTTTCAAGAGCAGTTTTAGCTTTTTCTAAAGTTTCGTTTTGTTTCTCTAATGTAGCATTTTTCTCTTCTACTACCTTAGCTTTTTCAGCAGCGTCAGCCTTATCTTCCTCAGCTTCTTTAGTTAATTTTTCAATTTTTTCAGCTAAATCATCAGCAATGTCTGTAAGTTTTTTGACAATTGGTTTAGAAGCTTCTTTTTTAGCTGCTTCTTCAATTTTTTTAGTTTCGTCAGCAGTTAATTCTTTAGTTTTATAAGCTTCAGGAGCTTTATCTTTTGTGTTAGCATCGTTGAGGAATTCATCTATAGCTTGAGTAGCTGTAAGAACTCCATCTTCAATCGCTTTTAATAAAGCTTCTTTACCGATTTCAGCTTTTGCTTCTTCGATAGCTTTCGCTTTATCTTCTGGCTTGATGCTAGCATCCTTGTTGACTTTATCTTCAGCTTTTTTTTCAAGTTGCTCTAAAGCACCTTTCAAAGCTTCTAAGTTATCTGCTTCTTCTTTTTTAGCGTCTTCTTCTTTTTTAACTTCTTCTTCAACTTTAGCTTTTGCTTTAGCTGCTTCTTCTTTAGCCTTAGCTAATTCAGCTTCTGCATCAGCTTTAGCTTTGTCTGCTTCTGCTTTTGCAGTCTCAGCAGCAGTTACATCAACAGCTTCTTTTTTAGCTTTAGCTGTAGCTTCTTCTACTTTTTTAGCTTCTTCAGCAACTTTCTTCTCTAATTCAGCAACTTTAGCATCAGCTTCTGCTTTAGCTTTAGCAGCTTTTTCAGCTTCGGTTGGTTCAGCTTCTTCCTCTGGAGTTTCTTCTGCTGGTTTAGCTGGTTCTGCAGCTTCTTTTGCTTCTGCTTTTTTTACTTCTTCAAGAAGATTATCACGTTTTTCAGTTAAATCTTGAATTTCAGCTGTAGCATCTTGAACTTTCTCAGCAGCTTCGTCAAATTCAGATTTGGCAGTATCACGTTCTTTTTCAATCGCAGTTACAGCTTTTTCTAATGGTGCTGTGATATCTTCAGCAAATCCGTTATCTTTAGCGGATTTAAGAGCTTCTTTTGCTTCTTTTAAAGTATCTTCCTGTTTTTTTAGTGTTTCAGCTTTCTTTTCAGCATCAGCTTTTAATTTCTCAGCATCATCCGTTAAGTTTTCAATTGTTTCAGTTAAATCATCAGCTTTGTCTTGCAATTTTTCTGATGCAGGACGAGCAGCATCCGCTGCTTCACCTTCATCAATTCCCGCTTGAACCTCTTCAGGAAGCTTGTCCTTAGATACAGGAGTTTCTGTTTTAATTGTTGGATTAGTATCTTGTGCTTTTTCAGCATCATCTGCTAACTCAGCAAGAATATCAGAGGCACTTAATTCACCAGACTCAACAGCCTTTAATAATTCTTCTTTTGCTTTTTTATCAAGCAATTCGTTATCAGGCATTTGTTTCAAAGCTTCAGTTAGACCTTCTTTAGCTTCAGCTTCTTCTTTTGCGGCTGCTTCTTCTTTTGCGGCCTCTTCTTTTGCTTTAGCGTCAGCTTCAGCTGCTTTAGATTTAGCATTAGCTAATTCGTCATCAGCAGTCTTTTTAGCTTTTTCAGCTTCGACTTTTGCAGTTTCAGCGTCAGCAGCTTCTTTTTTCTCTGTTTCAAGTTTTGCAGCTGCATCAGTTGCTGTAGTAGTTGTTGTATCTACTTTTTCTTGCGCTGCATCAACTTTAGCATTAGCTTCTTTTTCAGTTTCTTTTGCTTTTTCTACCTCAGTTTTTGGAGTTTCAGCCGTAAGTGTAGGCTTAGTTTCTCCAGTAGGTTGAGCAGCTGTAGGTTTGTCATCAGCTTTCACAACTGACGGTTGAGATGCAACAAATGTAGCACCTAAAACAGCTACACTAGCCAAACTGGTTAAAATCATTTTCTTTTTGTTCATCTTGTGTACCTCTTTTTGAGAATCATATTTATGTACATTATAAACCTTTTTTTGAGTGAAATCAAGAAATATATTATATTATATATACTTTATTATTAATATAATGTATTTTGAGGCTATAAAAAACTTCAAGAAAGTAACGCATGTTTTACTAGCTTTCTTTTTTTCTTTCTTTTCATCACTTTCATTTTCTATAGCAAATTATAGTTTCGAATCCAATTCAGATATCTTAACTCTTCATAAAAACTCTAGTTTAAACAAAAAAACAGGAGATTTCTCTCCTGTTCAGATTCAATTACTTAAAATTAAATCCACTCACCATTATGATTTACAGTATAACCGTCTACTATTGTATTAACAGCTAGCTCACCTGAAGAGTAAGAATAATACCACTTACCAGAGACTTGATACCAGCCCGTTTTCATTGCCCCTGAATCATCTAGATAATACCAAAATCCTTTCTCCTGTAACCAGCCTGTCTGCATTTCACCAGATGATTTCAAATAATACCAGGTAGAACCATCTTTCAGCCATCCCGTCGACTTAGAACCATCTGATTTGAAATAATACCAACTACCATTTATTTTCTTCCAACCCACAGTCAATCCATTATTTGAACCATGATTAGATTTATTTACTGATTGATTTTGTGACGAAGTCACTCCCTCCAACTGAATATAACGTCGACTCCCGCTATAAGAAATATAACTCAACCACTTGTAACCATCCTTTTCTATCACCTGATCATAATGAACACTCTCACCTGGAGAATAATATGCAAGTGGAGTTGCATTCAATAATGGTTGATCTTTAATAGGAGTCTCCACCTTAAAATAATGAGTTCCTTTCATCAAAGATGACGATTGACTGGTCACAACATGATTGCTTGTCGAATCTTTTGAACTGCTTGGGACTTCTTTAGAATTGCTTGATAAATCTTTAAAATGAATAAAACCGGTCATCTTGTTTGCTTTTACAATTCGTTTATTATAATTACCTTTATAATCATAGTTATATTCCTCAATTTCTATATTATCTCCCATCACATTTGAAACCCAAGCAACATGGCCATAACCTCCTGCAGTAGACCAAGCAATAGATCCGATAGCTGGTGTATTATCGACACGATAACCTTCACGACGAGCACGATAACCCCATTCACCAGCATTACCATAAGCTCCTGGAAGCTCAAAACCATTTACTCCACTCAAGCGAAAAGCAGCAAATGAAGTACACTGACGAGAATACATCCTCCACTTATCAATACTCTGACTCCCATTTTTATAATAAGCAGGATAATCATCTCCACGAGCATAAGAACTGTTTGCATGAACACTTTCTCCAGCCGACAACATCAGCCCTACTACTAAAAAAGGAACAACCTTTTTAACTGACTTTCTAATAGAAAACCTTGTCTCTGCTACTTTAAATGGTGAAATTTTCATTCTTCCTCCTTGAAAAATAATATAAATCGAAGATTCCCTTCACTTAAACTATTCGGAGAAAAAAGAAAAAGTGAGAAAATTTCTCACTTTAGTCAAGATAATGAATCAAATTCTTTTCTGTAAGGATATCTGAGTAAGTAAAGGATTCAACGTAAACATTAGCTTGTTTATCTCCTTCAACGTTCCCAAATTCAACGATAAATAGGGATGGATAAACCTCAATTAGCTTACCCAATCTATTTTTTTGGCGCTTACGACCATTCTCCAAAGTCATTTCTACGACTTGTCCCTCATGTGCCTTGATTTCTTCTTTGATTTTTTTCATCTTGGCTACATCTGTAAATGCATCTGACATCTTATGCCTCCCTCTTTGAGATACTTGAAAATTTATTGTATTCTTTTTGGAAAATTAATTCCACCGTTCCACGAGCTCCACTACGGTTTTTCTCGATAATAACTTCTACCTTATTATTCGGTATGCCTTCCTCTTCTTCACCACCACGCTCATAGTAATCGTCGCGATAAAGAAAGGCTACGATATCAGCGTCCTGCTCAATAGACCCAGATTCACGAATATCAGACAAGACCGGTCTCTTATCCTGACGTTGTTCTACACCACGAGAAAGCTGACTTAGAGCGATTACTGGAACCTTCAGTTCCTTAGCTAAAATTTTCAACTGACGTGAAATTTCTGAAACCTCTTGTTGACGATTTTCCCGACCAGTTCCCGTGATAAGCTGCAAATAGTCTATTAAAATCAAACCAAGATTTCCAGTTTCTTGAGCCAGTTTACGAGAACGAGAACGAATCTCTGTAATCCGAATCCCTGGCGTATCATCGATATAGATACTTGCATTAGCTAGATTCCCTTGAGCAATGGTATATTTTTGCCACTCCTCATCAGTCAATTGACCCGTACGGATAGAATGCGATTCCACCAAACCTTCTGCCGCCAACATACGGTCCACTAGACTTTCCGCACCCATTTCGAGTGAAAAAATAGCAACTGTTTTGTCCAACTTAGTCCCAATATTCTGAGCAATATTCAAGGCAAAGGCTGTCTTACCAACCGCCGGACGAGCTGCTAAGATAATCAACTCCTCCTCATGAAGACCAGTCGTCATATGATCCAAATCACGATAACCTGTCGCAATACCTGTAATATCGGTCGTTTGTTGCGAGCGAGCTTCCAGATTTCCAAAGTTGATATTCAACACATCTCGAATGTTCTTAAATCCACTTCGATTAGCATTTTCGCTGACATCAATCAGGCCTTTTTCTGCCTGAGCAATGATTTCATCAGCTGGTTGCGAAGCCTCGTAAGCTTGATTGACAGACTCTGTCAACTTGGAGATTAATCGACGTAGCATGGCCTTCTCTGCAACAATCTTAGCATAATACTCCGCATTAGCAGAAGTTGGCACAGAATTGACAATCTCAACCAGGTAAGACAGGCCACCAATATTCTGTAAATCACCTTGATTATCAAGAATGGTACGAACCGTTGTTGCATCTATAGCATCGCCACGATCGGATAAATCGACCATAGCTTGGAAAATCAAACGATGGGCATACTTAAAAAAGTCCCGAGATTCAATATATTCTCGCACAAAAACAAGCTTACTCTCGTCAATAAAGATAGCCCCTAAAACGGATTGCTCAGCTAAGATATCTTGAGGTTGTACTCGTAACTCTTCTACTTCTGCCATCAGACTTCCCTTCCTTTTACAATCTTGTCAAGAAAGTGTAAATTTACCCTTCTTTCACACGAAGATTGATTACACTTGTAATATCTTGATAGATTTTCACTGGTACATCAATCAAACCAACTGCTCGAATCGGAGCTTGTACTTGGATATGACGTTTATCAATCTTAATTCCAAATTGCTTTTGCAATTCTTCTGCAATTTTCTTATTGGTAATGGAACCAAAGGTACGACCATCTGGACCAACTTTTTCAACAAATTCTACAATAGTTTCCTCTGCTTCTAGTTGGGCTTTAATTGCTTTTGCTTCTGCAATCATCTCAGCGTGAGCTTTCTCTTCTGATTTTTGTTTACCACGAAGTTCACCTACAGCTTGAGCAGTTGCTTCTTTTGCTAAATTCTTTTTGATAAGAAAGTTTTGTGCATACCCTGTTGGTACTTCCTTAATTTCGCCTTTTTTACCTTTTCCTTTAACATCTGCTAAAAAGATTACTTTCATTCTTCTTTCTCCTTTTCCTTTATTTCATTTAATACAATTTCTGTCAGTTTTTCACCTGCTTCTGACAAGGTTACATCTTTAATTTGAGCTGCTGCCAAATTAAAGTGGCCTCCACCTCCCAGCTCTTCCATAATCCGTTGTACATTCAGCTTACTACGACTGCGAGCTGAGATAGAGATAAATCCTTGTGTATTCTTCGCAAGAACAAAACTCGCTTCAATACCTGACATAGCTAACATGGCATCTGCTGCCTTACTAATAACAACTGTATCATAACATTTCGAGTCCTTAGCCTCTGCTATTAGTACATCTGAACCTAATTTACGCCCCTGTAAAATCAGTTCATTGACCTCACGATATTCTTCAAAATCTGTCGCAGCAATTTCTTGGATAGCAATACTATCACTTCCTCTCGTTCTGAGATAGCTAGCAACATCAAATGTCCGACTAGTCACTCGTGAGGTGAAATTTTTAGTATCCAACATCATACCAGCCATTAAAACACTTGCTTGCATACGACTCAAACGATTTTTCTTAGAATTCTGGAACTGAATCAATTCCGTTACCAACTCACTGGCACTACTTGCACCACTTTCGATATAAGTAATAACCGCATTATCTGGAAAATCCTGATCCCTTCTGTGGTGGTCGATGACGATGGTTTGGGTAAATAAATCATAAAAATCTTTTGATAAAGTTAAAGCTGTCTTTGAATGGTCTACAAGAATCAACAAAGAACGATTGGTCACCATCCCCATTGCGTCCTTAACAGACAACAACTTTGTAACTCCTTCTTTTTCTAAGAATGAAACAGCTCGTTCAATATCCGGCGACATTTGTTCTTCGTCATAAATAGCATAACTATTTTCAGTCACATTACTGGCAAACAAGTGCATACCTACAGCAGAGCCAAGAGCATCCATATCTAGATTTTTGTGACCAACTACAAAAACCTGATCCACACTTCGAATCTTATCTGAAATAGCTGTCATCATAGCACGCGTACGAGTCCGTGTACGTTTGATTGAGGCAGCAGATCCACCACCAAAATAAACGGGATTTTTCGTTTCGTCATTCTCCTTAACAACCACTTGGTCGCCACCACGCACTTCAGCCAAGTTCAAGTTGAGCAATGCAACTTTCCCTATCTCATCATGATTTCCATCACCATAAGAAAATCCCATACTTAAGGTCAAAGGCAGCTGTCTCTGTTTCGCCTCTTCTCTGAATGCATCAATAACAGAAAATTTATCATTCATCAAGCCCTCAAGCACCGTGTAGTCCGTAAACAGATAAAAACGATCCATACTTACTCGACGGGAGAACATGGCATGCTTCCCAGCAAATTCTGAAACAAAATTGGCTACAAAACTGTTAATATGACTAATGTCAGACTCCGATGTCGCATCTTCTAAATCGTCATAGTTATCAACGGAAACAATTCCAATAACCGGACGACTCGTCACTAACTCAACAGTCGCTTCGTATTCTCCAGACACATCAAAGAAGTAAAGAACACCAGATATCTTGTCCATATGAACCGAATAGCGAGTCTCACCCAAGGTGGCATAAGAACCTGGATTCCCCACAGACGCCTTTATAATTGTTTGAATTAATGCAACATCAATCTCCCCCACTTCATTAGTCAAAATCAATTCAGCGTAAGGATTGAACCATTCAACTTCACCTGACGATAAGTCTAGTTTAATAACTCCGACAGGCATCTGTTCTAACAAAGTTGTCAAACTATCTTCAGCTTGGTGGTTTACATACTGGATTTGTTCTACTTCACTCTTTGAGTAGTAATCTCTCTGATGGATGAATAGTAAAATATATGAACCCAAAATAAGTAGCAAAAGAAATAGCGTTACCAGTGTATTCGTTACAAAAACAAGTTGCACAGATAGCACTCCGAACGCCACTATTCCTAATATTAAGGGGAAAATAGGACTTACATAAAATTTTTTCATTCCAAACCTCTTGGCACCCATTATACCATAATAACCACCAAAAAGCGACTTTTTAAAAGTGTAATCAGTAATTCTATCAATTATAAGAAAAAGGAGGTTTACAATTTAGTAAACCTTCCTTTACACATATTGAAATTAAGATTCTTTAACTTCTAACAAGCCAATCTCGCCATCTTCACGACGATAAATCACATTGGTTGTCTGATCTTCAACATCCACATAGATAAAGAAATCATGTCCCAACAAATCCATCTGTAGAATAGCTTCTTCCAAATCCATTGGTTTTAAATCAATTTGTTTTGAACGAACAACTCTTGATTGGACAACATTTGTATCTTCCACCAAAGCATCTGTAAATAATTGACTAGTTGCTACCTTATTTTTATTTTTACGCTCGATTTTTGTTTTATTTTTACGAATCTGACGTTCAATTTTATCGGTTACAAGGTCAATTGAACCATACATATCTTGAGACACATCTTCTGCACGAAGAGTAATTGAGCCAAGCGGAATCGTCACCTCCACTTTAGCCGTTTTTTCACGATACACCTTCAAGTTAACTCGAGCATCCAACTCTTGTTCAGCTTGAAAATACTTTTCGATCTTTTCGAGTTTAGAAACTACATAATCACGAATTGCTTCTGTTACTTCTAGGTTTTCACCACGGATACTATACTTAATCATATGAGTACCTTCTTTCTAAACATTTTTGTTTTTCTGATTTCATTATAACGCTTTCATTTTATTTTTGCAAATTTTTTCCTCATCTTACAAGGGAAAATGTTTTTACATCCTCAGCACCAGCTTCTTCCAACAGTTTCTTCACACGATTTATAGTTGTTCCAGTAGTATAGATATCATCTATAAGTAGGATTTTTTTAGGAATAGTGACTCCACTTTTGACAAAGAAGGGAAGTTCTGTTGCCAAGCGTTCTGAACGATTTTTGGAAGAACTAGCTCGCTCTTCTCTCTTCTCTAGTAAGTCTTGAAAAGAGAACCCTGCTGCTTCAACTAAGCCTTCAACCTGGTTAAATCCCCTCTCGAGCAATCTTTCCGGACTTAGGGGAATTACAACAAATTGATACTCTTTGTACTTTTTTAACTCCTCACTTAAAACTGAAGCAAAGACTTTTCTTAAAAGGAAGTCTCCATCAAACTTATACCGACTGAAAAAATCCTTCATAGCTTGATTGTAAATAAAAATCGCTCTATGACTGACTTCAACTCCTTCTTTACACCAAAATTGACAATCTTGACACTTTGTTGACAATCCTGTTTTCATACAGTTTGGACAGTTCTCTTCTCCAATCCTATCAAAAGTAGAATCACAATCTAAACAAAGACAGGAGGCATCATTCTTCAGAAGTAAAAGACTACTGAAAGTTAAAACAGCCTTCATAGTCTGCCCACATAATAAACACTTCATAGACCCGCCTCCTTATTCATCTGTTGAATTTCCTTAATTGCCTTTTTGATTGAAGCATTTAACCCGTCATGGAAGAAAAGCAAATCTCCTGTCGGTCTATCCATGCTTCGTCCAACTCGTCCACCAATCTGAATCAAACTAGATTTGGTAAACAGACGATGGTTGGCTTCTACTACAAAAACATCCACACAAGGGAAGGTAACTCCACGCTCCAAGATTGTCGTACTGATAAGTATTGTCAGTTCTCCATCTCGAAAAGCTTGCACCTGCTCTAATCGATCTTCCGTAACTGAAGACACAAAACCAATTTTCTCATGCGAAAATTCCTTCTGTAAGACTTCTTTTAATTGCTCCCCTTTCTTAATTTCTGCAGCAAAAATGAGTAACGGATAACCTGTCTTTCTCTGTTTCTCAATATAAAACTTTAACTTTGGTGATAAACGATTCTTATCCAAATAGCGATTAAAATCGGATAACCAGACAGGTTTAGGAATAATCAAAGGATTTCCATGAAACCGTCTAGGCAAACTCAATCGTTTTAATTCTCCGATGCGAACCTTCCTATCTAACTCATCGGTAGAAGTTGCTGTTAAAAAGATTCTCAAGCCATTCTCCTTTACACTATTCTTGACAGCATGGTAAAGCGTAGGGTTGTCAACATAAGGAAAAGCATCTACTTCATCCACTATTAGCAAATCAAAAGCATGATAAAATTTTAACAGCTGATGAGTCGTTGCAACAACTAGTGGTGTTCGAAAATATGGTTCTGATTCTCCATGTAGGAGGGCTATCTCGCAAGAAAAATCCTTTTGCAGGCGCTTGTACAGCTCCAAACACACATCGATTCTAGGGCTGGCCAAACAAACTGCACCACCTTCATCAATCACTTTGGCCACAACTTGGTAAATCATCTCTGTCTTTCCAGCTCCTGTTACAGCGTGAACCAAGGTTGGTTCCTGCTTATCTACCGCTTGAATCAATCCCTTTGACACCTTCTCTTGAAAAGGAGTTAATTGACCACGCCATTTAAGAACATCTTGCTTCGGAAAATCCTCCTGTGGGAAATAGTATAAAGCTTGATCACTCCTAATTCGCTTCATAATTAAGCACTCCCGACAATAGTAAGCACCGATGGGCAAATACCATTCATCTAAAATAGCACTATCACAACGTTGACAGAAAAGTTTCCCTTTCTCCTTTCTCATTGCTGGAAGTTTCTCCGCCAACTGACGTTCCTCTTCTGTTAATTCATTCTCCGTAAACAACCGACCGAGATAATTTGGATTTACTTTCATACTTCTTTATTCGTAAAAACCTAGCGCTTTAGATGATTTTTTAGTACAATTAAATCATGGAATTTAGAACAATTAAAGAGGACGGACAAGTCCTAGAAGAAATCAAAAAATCCCGCTTTATCTGTCATGCCAAGCGTGTTTATAGCGAAGAAGAGGCTCGTGACTTCATTACTGCCATCAAAAAAGAACACTACAAAGCTACGCATAACTGCTCTGCCTTCATTATTGGGGAACATAGTGAAATCAAACGGACAAGTGATGATGGTGAACCCAGTGGTACTGCTGGCGTTCCCATGCTTGGGGTACTAGAAAATCACAATCTTACTAATGTCTGTGTAGTAGTGACACGCTACTTTGGAGGCATTAAGCTAGGCGCTGGAGGATTGATTCGTGCTTACGCCGGCAGTGTTGCCTTAGCTGTCAAAGAAATTGGCATCATTGAAATAAAGGAACAAGCTGGCATTGCTATTCAAATGTCTTACGCTCAGTACCAAGAGTACAGTAACTTCCCTAAGGAACATGATCTCATGGAACTTGAGACAAACTTTACAGATCAAGTCGATACAATGATTTATGTTGATAAAGAAGAAAAAGAAAATATTAAAGCTGCACTTGTAGAGTTTTTTAATGGAAAAGTCACTTTAACTGATCAAGGTTTACGAGAAGTTGAAGTTCCTGTAAACTTAGTGTAAACAAAGGAGAAAAATATGGCATTTGGTAAATTCATTCAAGGACTCGCTGGTAACTTTAGCGAGCAAAACAAAGAAACTCTTATCAAAGAATATGGACAATATCTACTAGAAAATGAAGAAATTCAAAGTGGATATAAACTGATTCGTGACTCAATTATATTTACAAATATACGTATTATCTTTACAGATAAACAAGGTGCTACCGGTCGTAAGATGTCTATTAAATCAATCTTTTTGATGAACATTGTTAACGTTGAAATGGAAACTGCTGGAGCAGGTATAGATGATAGTGAAATTACTATTACTTATTTAGAAAATGTCTTTCTAAAAGCACATAATGAGCATTTTAATGCTCATAAATTTGAATTCCCTAAGAAAACGGATATCATTCCACTTTACACCTATTTATTAGAATTAGCTTATCACAATCGCTTGAAAATTAACGGCTTAGACCTTTGATATAAAAAAATCCTATCACTTCGATAGGATTTCTATATTTTACAAATGGTATAGATAGCGTTATACTAGAAATATCTTATACAAAGAGGTATTCATATGTCTATTTATAACAACATTACTGAATTAATCGGTCAAACTCCGATTGTTAAACTCAACAACATCGTGCCAGAAGGGGCTGCTGACGTCTATGTAAAGCTTGAAGCATTCAACCCTGGTTCTTCTGTAAAAGATCGTATTGCTCTTAGCATGATTGAAAAAGCTGAACAAGACGGTATTCTGAAACCAGGTTCTACAATTGTTGAAGCAACAAGTGGAAACACTGGTATTGGACTTTCATGGGTAGGTGCTGCTAAAGGGTATAAAGTCGTCATCGTTATGCCTGAAACTATGAGTGTAGAGCGACGTAAGATTATCCAAGCTTATGGCGCTGAACTCGTCCTAACTCCTGGAAGCGAGGGAATGAAAGGTGCTATTGCTAAGGCTCAAGAAATCGCTGCTGAACGTGATGGTTTCCTTCCTCTTCAATTTGACAATCCAGCTAATCCAGAAGTACACGAAAGAACAACAGGAGCTGAAATACTAGCTGCTTTCGGTAAAGATGGACTAGATGCCTTTGTTGCTGGAGTGGGTACCGGTGGAACGATTTCTGGTGTTTCTCATGCACTCAAATCAGCAAATTCTAACATTCAAGTTTTTGCAGTAGAGGCAGACGAATCTGCTATTCTATCTGGTGAAAAACCTGGACCACACAAAATTCAAGGTATCTCAGCTGGATTTATTCCTGATACACTGGATACAAAGGCTTATGATGGTATCGTTCGTGTAACGTCAGACGATGCTCTAGCACTCGGCCGTGAAATTGGTGGAAAAGAAGGTTTCCTTGTAGGGATTTCTTCAGCTGCAGCTATCTACGGAGCAATTGAAGTTGCCAAGAAATTAGGTACAGGTAAGAAAGTCCTTGCTCTAGCACCAGATAACGGTGAACGTTATCTCTCTACAGCACTCTATGAATTTGAAGTGTAGTCTCCTAAATACACTTGGCCCTTATTATAGGGCTTTTTATTTATACCTTAAAAGTAGGAACATCTCCCTATAAAGATTGACTGCATAGAAAAAAGGAAGCAATTTAGCTTCCTTCCTTTTTATTATTAGTTATTCAAGGCTGCTGCCATTGTAGCTGCAACTTCAGCTTCGAAGTCGTTTGCAGCTTTTTCGATACCTTCACCAACTTCAAAGCGAGCGAACTCAACTACTGAAGCGTTAACTGATTCAAGATATGCTTCAACTGTCTTGCTGTCATCCATGATGTATACTTGTGCAAGAAGTGTGTAAGCTTGGTCAACTTTAGTGTTGTCAAGCATGAAGCGGTCCATTTTACCTGGGATGATTTTGTCCCAGATTTTTTCTGGTTTGCCTTCTTCAGCCAACTCAGCTTTGATATCAGCTTCAGCTTGAGCAATCACTTCATCAGTCAATTGAGCTTTTGATCCATACTTCAAGTGTGGAAGAGCTGGTTTGTTAACCATTGCACGACTTTCGTTGTCTTGGTCGATAACGTGGTTCAATTGTGCCAACTCATCTTTAACGAATTGCTCATCCAATTCTTTATAAGAAAGAACTGTTGGTTTCATCGCTGCGATGTGCATTGACAATTGTTTAGCAAGTGCTTCGTCTCCACCTTCAACAACTGAAATAACACCGATACGTCCACCATTATGTTGGTAAGCACCAAAGTGTTGTGCATCTGTTTTTTCAATCAATGCAAAGCGACGGAATGAGATTTTTTCTCCGATAGTTGCTGTTGCAGATACGTATGCAGCTTCAAGAGTTTCACCTGAAGGCATTGTCAAAGCAAGTGCTTCTTCATTATTAGCAGGCTTTCCTTCAGCAATAACTTTAGCTGTAGTATTTACCAATTCAACGAATTGAGCGTTTTTCGCAACGAAGTCAGTTTCAGCGTTTACTTCAATAACTGCTGCAACATTACCGTTAACATAAACACCAGTCAAACCTTCTGCAGCAACACGGTCAGCTTTCTTAGCTGCCTTAGCCATACCTTTTTCACGAAGCAATTCAATCGCTTTTTCGATGTCACCGTCTGTTTCTACAAGCGCTTTTTTAGCGTCCATAACACCGGCACCAGATTTTTCACGCAACTCTTTTACAAGTTTAGCTGTAATTTCTGCCATTTTGATTCTCCTATATTTTTTAAAAATAGGAGAGCCGGGCTAAGCCCCGCCCTCCTAGGTAATACTATTTATATAAATTAAGCGTTGTCGCCTTCTACAACTTCAACGATTTCTTCGATTGAATCTGCTTGAGCTTCTGAAGCTGCAAACTCTGCTTCAACTGCTACTGCATCTTCACCTTGACGTCCTTCGATGATAGCGTCAGCCAATTTAGCTGTAATCAATTTAACAGCGCGGATAGCGTCATCGTTAGCTGGGATGATTACATCGATATCATCTGGATCAGTATTTGTGTCAACCATCGCTACAACTGGGATTCCCAATTTTTTAGCTTCTTTAACAGCGATTTGCTCTTTATGTGGGTCAACTACGTACATCACATCTGGGATACGAGGCATATCTTCGATACCACCCAAGAATTTTTCAAGACGTGCACGTTGTTTGTTAAGAAGTGCAACTTCTTTCTTAGGAAGAACTTCAAAAGTTCCATCTTCTTCCATACGTTTGATTTCTTTCAAACGAGCGATACGTTTTTGGATTGTTCCCCAGTTTGTAAGAGTTCCACCCAACCAACGGTGGTTGATGAAGTATTGACCTGAACGTACTGCTTCTTCAGCAACTGCATCAGCTGCTTGTTTCTTAGTACCAACAAACAATACAACTGCATCGTTAGCTGCTGCATCACGCATGAAGTCATATGCTTGGTCAGCGTATTTTACAGTTTGTTGCAAGTCGATAACGTGGATTCCGTTACGCTCTGTAAAGATGTACTTAGCCATCTTAGGGTTCCAGCGACGAGTTTGGTGACCAAAGTGTACACCAGCCTCAAGAAGTTGTTTCATTGAAATTACTGCCATGAGTATTTCTCCTTTTTGTTTTTTTCCTCTTCTTGACTTCAACTCGCAAAACGACCCAAGGGCAACTGTTTCACAATTCATCAAGAATGAGTATTATCGTTCACACGACAAGTTTCATTCTACCATACTTTTTCAATATTTTCAAGCTATTTTAGTAGATTTTTAAAGTAGATAATTTCTGCCAACTTCTCAAAGTAACTTCCACTTGGAAGTCCAAAGTGGAAATTAGTTTGGGAATTTAGCATTAAATTACTAATAAAAACTCTAAATTTAAAGCATCCCAACATATACTGCTGGGATGCTCTAATAGCTAAATTTTTTAAAATTTAATATAGTGGCAAAATCATTAGTTTATTTTATCTACTTCGAAGTTTCTTACGAATTTTATAAGCTAGATTAAACAAAAAATATAATGAACTAGTTGGATAATTAAACTCACCAGCAAATTCCTCGATAGTAGGATTAAACTTGGATTTAAAGTTAATTAACCCACCCTCTAAATTGTTTTCAATTCCACCCATATTATGAGTCTCAGCCCCTCGTTCAAAAGAATGTTGAGCTGTCTCAAACCATGTAGGAATAGCAGGTTGATAGTGTTTAAATTCTTCATTCATTCCAGCATATAAGTTCTCAGAAGTTTTCCCAAATTCGATAGTTAAAGTACCAGACAATGGGACAACACTGTCCCCTCTTTCAATATGACTCTTAAGAAAAGAAATTTCTTCCTCTAATCGTTTTCTCTCTTGCTGATTCTCTTTTATTTTACCTTCTTTCGTTTTATCTGTAAACTTCTGCGCTGTTTTTAGATTCTTTTCGAATTGTTGCTCAACTTCTTTCAGTCTATTAGGTAGATCTAAATAGCTCAGTGTGATAAAGGAGTGATCAGGATAAGTATCCAGTAACTTCTGATAATAATCTTTGCCTCGTAAACTGATATTCTTGCGAGACTCTGTTTTCTTCATTAAAAATGAAAATTCATCTAATAAATCAAGTCCACCAAATTTTACTTCTAATCCTTTATTTCTTGCAGTTCGGATGGCCTGTCTAGTAGACTTAGAAAGTTGATCCAGTGAGAAATTTTCTTTATGAATATTAGCTTGAAAACGTGGTTGTATATTTTCTGCCATATCCTTTGTTAAGCCTGTCCAATAAACTTTATTTTTTTTCAGTTCTTCGACAATTGCTAAAGCCATAGAATTTTGGACAGTTTCTTGGTCAATAAGACCTCTACTGATAAATAAACTTGGGTCAAATTTAACCATTATTGCATGGCTTTTTTTAGCAAGTTTTTTCAACGTTAAAAGAACAAATTTCAGAAGTTCTTTATCTTCATAGTCAATTACTGGACCTCGTGGAATATAAAACATAGAAAGTCCTAATGGTAGCGGCTGAATTAAGATATTTGCTACTCCAACTAATTGATTATCTTTATAAAAGCCAACTCTCTCGTTCCCCCAAGTATCCTTTATCTTGGACCAATCACTACTCTGTAATAAATTTCCTTGAGGATGATTTTCTAAAAATAAATCCCACTCTTTAGCATCAACATTTATTTTATACCTAAACATAACTTCAACACCGACTCCCTTAGAAACCATTTTTTATTAACATGCTACACTCGTACTAAATCTCTACATTTCATTTTACTTTAATTAAATAATTATAAAAATAGAAAATAAGTTCAAGTAATTATATAATGAAATTAATTTTTCCAGCACTATACAAAGGGTGAGATTAATAAGATCTCACCCTTTGTATAGTAATAATCAGTATATTAGTTTGGATAAATGTATCTTACAGTACCTCTTGATGCTGTCGGATTAAACCATCCACGATAATTTCCGATTGGTTGAGTTCCACTTCCATCATAGTTACACTCAGAAACTTGAATACGAGTTGATGATTCAACTGCTGTAACAACTGCTACGTGACCGTATCCTCCATCATCCCAACATGCAATCGCGCCAACTTGTGGTGTAGAACCTGTACGGAAACCTGCAGCTGCTGCACTTGCAGCCCATTGACCGCCATTACCCCAGTAATCACCAGCCCATGGTGCTAAAGTTTTTACTCCCCATGTACATTGACCTACAGGATAGCTTGATGCATTTGTACTGTATGTCGGATGTTGTTTCACTGGTGCAGGAGTATAGCTTGTTGATTCCGCTGAAGCACTACTTGAAGATGATTCAGACGAACTAGATGACGAAGAAGTAGTTGATACTGCTTGAACTTCTGCTGTAAAAGTTGTATTCCCAGAAGCAACGACTTTTTGTTGTTGACTTGCTTGTTTAGCTTTATAAGCTGCTTCTGCTTCTGCAGCTGCTTTAGCTTCTGCTTCTGCTGCAGCTTTTTTCTCAAGTAAACTTGCTTTTTCATCCTCTGCAGTAGCCTTTTCAGCAGCAAGATTCAATTCTGCAGCTTTCAACTCAGCTTGTTTTGTAGTTAATGATTGAGCATCATCAGCTAGTTTTTGCTGATTTGCAATAACTGTATTAATTGCATCATTATTTGCTACTTGTTTTTCAGAAATAGCTTTTTTATCTGCTTTTTGTTGTTCCAACATTTTGTTGTTTGCAGATACGATTTCACTCATTGCAGCAACACGTGAAATAGCTTCTGTAATTGATTTTGAGTTTACAATTGTATTAATGTAATTTGTTGCAGCTCCATTTGTTTGAGCACTACGAGCTTGTTTTTGTAATGAATCATTGCGAGATACAATATTCTTAGAAAGTTCTGTAATTTCACCCTCAAGCTTTTTAGATTCTTCTTGTAGTCTATCATTTTCAGATTGCAAGTTTGATTGCTCTGTTTGAATAGCAGATACTTGCTCCTGAACTTGATCAACTTGTTTTTGGGCTTCTTGTTGTTGTGCTGTTAAGTTGCTAATTTTATTATCTTGAGCAGCAATTTTGTCATCAGTAGTTTCTGCATGCGCAGTTGTTAAAACAGCTGCTTGAGAAACCATTACTGTACTTAGTAAAAGTGACGCTAAGATTTTTTTCTTCATATTTCGTAGATACTCCTTCTTTTAAAGACATTACTAGTATACCAAAAAAAGGCCTAATGAATATTACGCCTTTGTTACATTTTTATTTCTTTCTTATAGGTAAAATTTTTCAAAAATAAACTGAAAAGTAATCATCCATATAAGGTTCAAAATCATTGATGGTACTAAACTATAGACTATAAACAAAGACATACTATCCACAGTTAAACCTACCACTATTGCAAGTATATAAGCTCCCATCTCAAATAGAAAAGTCATGACAATAATTGCCAGCATTCTCGTCCAACGATTCAATAAAATAACACTATTAAATTTATGGAGAAATGCCCCCAACAAGACGAACAACAAAGTCGCAATCCCTATCAAGTGGAAAAAGTAAATGTCATAAACCAAACCCACTACAAAACAATATGCTAAATAGAGATACTCTGATACCTCAATCGTCTCAAATAAGAGAAACAAAAATAGAAAATGACTAGCCAACTGCACGTGGGGAAAAAATGAGCCCAGAAGCTGACTAATATGGGCATCAATTAGAACAAAGAAAGGAAGCAATAAAAATACTCCAACCCGCTTCAACTGTCTCATTATGAATTCCCCACTAATTCTATCACACTCACATTATGAGTATCTGCACTTAATTTAACTGTTACTTCTCTTGTCAAATAGTCTGTACTATGCGTTGTAGCAACCACTTCACCAACAGGAATATCAGCAACGTTAAAGTTTCCTAATCCACCAGTGGCCACCTTATCTCCCGCACTAATATCGCTATTACTATTTAATTGGCTAATTTTTAGAACTTCATTTTCCTTGTCATAGCCAACAATAATTCCATAAATTGTTGTAGAACCATGTTGAATTTTAACAGAAATCTTATCAGCATTTTCCGTATTTGTCAGAAGGTTGACCATAGTAGAGTTGTCCTCCACTTTTGAAACACTCCCAATCAAACCACCATTTGCAATGGCTAACATATTTTCAGAAACCCCTTTTGATTTACCTGCATCCAGGGTCAATTCCTGCTTCCAAGATACTGGAGAACGCATAATAACATCTGCTGCTAAAGTCTTTGTAGCTTGTAATTTGGACTTCATATCAAGCAATTGACGCAGTTGTTCATTTTCCGTCTTTAAACTTTCCGCCTCATTTGATTTAACTTCTAATTGGTAAATCTGTTTCTTCAAACTTTCATTTTCATTATAAGTTCGTGTCAAATGAGCCAAATCTGATTTGACAGAATCAAACCACTGAAAAGGTTTTTGAACAACTCTATCAACCAATGAGATTCCATCTCCTAATTTTGTCACAATTGTACTTGAATAAGTCGTCGCTAAGAGAGCTGACACAAGCAAAACAGTGACAAAAACAATAATGACATATTTTGATTTTTTAAAACGGTTCATATCCCTACCTTCATATCAAAAACTGTTACAGTAATTTTTTATCAATTCCTGAAAGCTACTAAGATTTTAAGAAAAATAAGCAACAACCAAGTACGATAATAACAAGAATGGTCAGCGTATCCTTTCTAGTCCATTTCAGTTGTCGGTATTGACTTCTGCATTTTCCCCCCTGATAACCACGCGCTTCCATAGCGATAGCCAAGGAATCTGCACGTTTTAAACTTGTCGCAAAAAGAGGAATCAAAATGGGAATCATAGCCTTCACCTTTTGAACAATGCTTCCTTCACCAAAATCCACTCCACGCGCTTTCTGTGCGTTCATAATCCGCGTCGTATCATCCATTAAGGTCGGAACAAAACGCAAACTCATAGATAGCATCAATCCAATTTCATGAACTGGAACTTTCACACGCTTTAAAGGTGCTAATAAAGCTTCGACAGCTGATGCCAAACTTAAGGGCATGGTAGTTAAGGTTAACAAAGTTGAAAAGAAAATAATCAATACGAAGCGACAAAAAATAATCCCAGCTTGTTGCAAAGCATAATCCGTGATTCTCACAAACGAAAACTCAAATAAAACATTCCCATTAGAAATGAAAAACAGTTGAAAAATAGTTGTGAAGGCAATCAAGAAAAACATAGACTTCAAGCCCTGAATAAAAAATGAAAGAGATACTCCTGACAAGGCAATAAAGATCCCTGTCGCTATAAAAAGAATCAGATTCGTCAAGGGATTATTAGCCCAAAAAACGATCAAAATCAGTAGCATCATAGCCAGTAATTTGCTACGTGGATCCAATCGGTGAACTATCGAATCCCCTGGGATATAACGCCCCAAAATCATACTATCCATTTAGCGACTCCTTGAACTCCTCTATCTTAATCGGTAATCGTTTAAATGACACGCCTCTATCAGCCAATCGTTTACAAAAAGCTGTAATTTTAGGTACTCCCAACTGAACTTCTTCCATAAAAACAACATCTTGAAAGACATCACTCGGTTTACCAAACTTAACTAAACGTCCCTTTTCCATCACATATACCTGGTTCGCATATTCAGCAACATCATCCATCAAATGTGTTACTAAGACAATGGTCATCCCTGACTGGTGGAGTTTTTTGAACAAATTCATCAGCTCTTTTCTTCCCAGGGGATCTAGGCCTGCTGTGGGTTCATCTAAGACTAATATGGCTGGTTCCATGGCAAGTATGCCTGCAATGGCCACACGTCTCATTTGTCCACCTGATAGCTCAAACGGACTACGATTAAAAAGTGATTCATCAATTCCAACCAAAGCCAGTTTCTCATGCGCAATCTGCTCCGCATCTTCTTCAGAAACTCCAAAATTTTGCGGTCCAAAAGCAACATCCTTCAAAACCGTTTCTTCAAAGATCTGATTTTCAGCAAACTGAAATACCAAGCCAACCTGTTTTCTAATTTGACGAATGTCTTTATTTTTAGAAGTCGATGTGATTAAGGTATCAAAAACCCGCACACTCCCTTGGCTTGGCACCAATAAACCATTTAAAAGTTGTAAAATAGTTGATTTGCCGCTACCTGTGTGCCCAATTAAAGCCGTATAAGAACCATCTTCAATCGTCAAGGAAACATCCGACAAAGCTGTTGAAGCTAAGGGAGTCCCTTCTTGATACGTAAAACTCACATTTTCTAGAGCAATTCCCATAGTTTATCCTCTAGCTCACTTTCTGTCAAATAATTTTCAGGCAAATCATAGCCATTCTGGCTCAAAGAATGTTTTAATTGATTGGAAAAAGGATCGTCTAATCCAATTTGATCTAAATCATTTCGAGAGAAAAGTTCTCTTGGGCTACTAGTTGATTCAATTTCCCCTTTTTTCAGGACCAATACACGGTCACTCATGGCGACTTCTTCCAAATCATGTGTAATGGAAATGACCGTCATATCATAGTCTTTTCGAATTTCTTTTACTGTCTCAATCAGTTCTCTACGCCCCTCAGGATCCAACATACTCGTTGCCTCGTCTAGGATTAAAATAGCTGGTCTTAGGGCTACAACACCTGCAATAGCCACACGTTGCTTTTGGCCACCTGATAGACGCGCTGGCTCTCTCTTTTTAAAGTCCAACATGCCAACCAAATCCAGAGCTTCTTCCACTCTCTTTTTCATTTCTTGACGAGAAAGTCCCTGATTTTCCAAACCAAAGGCAACATCATCCTCAACAGTCGCTCCAACAAATTGATTGTCTGGATTTTGAAAAACCATACCGATTTGACGACGTATATTCCAAACATTTTCCTCAGTCAATCGTTGACCATCAATTACAATCTCTCCAGATTCTGCTTCCAGTAAACCATCAATTAAGCGAACCGTCGTTGATTTACCACTACCATTATGCCCTACAATCGAAAGCCATTCTCCACGTTTCACGTGAAACGTAATATCCTTCACATCATAGTATTCCTGACTTTCCTTATAGCGAAAAGAAAGATTTTTTACATCAATTATTGATTTCATTTCGAACCAAATGTCCCTTTAAATACATAGGCACTACCCTTGAAATAATCATAGCCAGAGTAGATAGTGAAAAACAAGGCTACATAAAGTAGAACTTGACCAAGCAAAGTCCAATGTAATAGCAAGAAAATAATCGCAAACATCTGACTAAAAGTTTTAATTTTTCCAGGCATTGCTGCTGCTAAAACTGTTCCACCAGTTTCAACCAATAAAAGCCTTAAACCTGTCACAGCCAACTCACGACAAATAATCACTGCAACAATCCAAGCTGGAGCCATACCTAACTCAATCAGCATAATAAAAGCCGACATTACTAGTAACTTATCCGCCATTGGATCCGCAAACTTCCCAAAGTTGCTAACCACACTCCATTTACGAGCTAAATATCCATCTAAATAGTCGGTAATACTGGCAATAGCAAATATAATAGCTGCTACTATATGACTTTCTAGCGAATTTCCTATCGTTAAAATAAAGATAAAAATAGGTATAAAGAGAATTCGACCTATTGTTAAGAGATTGGGAATTTGTTCTTTTTTCATTCTTTTTTCCTTAATTTCTAGTAAAGGTTACAGTGATTTGTCCAGTTTGAGCTGTTAATTTCGATAAATCAACAGTCTGATCATCTACTGTTAAAGCAACACCTTTGACAACACCTAAAGTAATGGTCACAGGATTTTTTGTTGAAACTGTTGTTTCTGCACTTTTATTATCCGGTGATAAGGTCACACCACCCTCAAGCTCACTTTCTGAAACACTAACCCAACTTCTAGCATCTGAAACCGATAATTGCAATTTTGCGGTTTCCTTACTTGTTTTATAAGCGATTTCTACATAATTTCCTTCACCTGATACACTTATAACTGGTTCAATATTCGAAGAGCTACTTGATGAACCACTACTTGAAGATGGAGTTGCAGAACTAGTCGAGCTTGTTGCTTGGACTACACTATAACTAGACGCAGATGAACGCTCCGGTTGAGTCTGAATATAATTCCAAACATAATAAGTCACAAAAATGACAATCGATAGTGCAAAGAGTATAAAATAAAATAAAGGTAAAAATGATGTCTTATTTTTCTTACTTGAACGTCTCCTACCTGTCAACTCCACTTCATCAACATCTACTTCCTCATAAGTAATCATGCTCCCAGAATCATAAGCATCCAAGACAATTCGCTCATCTAGCTCAACTGCCCACGCATACTTTCTCAAAAAAGAACGAGTATAAAATGGACTAGGAAGTTGATCAAAATCATCAGCTTCCATCGCTTCCAACATATCCAACTGAATTTCTGTTTTTTTGTGTAATTCTTCTAAAGTCAACCCTTGGTTGGTTCTAGCTAAACGTAAAACCTCACCAATTGTTTTTTTCCTCATACTTGTCATTCCTTCTTTCTAGTATCGATTATGATAGGTTACTACGATGGGAATATTGTAAAATCAACTATATCACCATCATCTATTAAATGATGTCCAGCATCAAGGACATCCTCTAAAGTAATTTCCTGTAAAATTTTCGGCAAATCAAAAATTGTCTCACCATTTTCAAAAGCATCATATTGCGTTGCAATAAATTCAAGAGAGTTCATGCTACTGAAAAATTCTCCAAACATCTCTCTTTTGATAATGTCTAAATGATCCTCTGTAATATCTATATCCTTTGTGAAATTACGAATAGCCTTTTTAAACTGATGAGATAAAGCAACTGGCTCTTTTGTATCCATTGTCAACATAACAAAATGAAAACGACTTGTTACTTCAACTTCCAGAGATAAGGACGCATCAATTTTACCTGATTCATATAATTTCTGAAAACGATCCGAAGTCCAACCAAACATCATTGCAAACAATAATTTTAATAAAATATGATATCGATAGCAATCCGCTTCAGCAACTTCTTGCTTACCTCTAATACCAATCGCTAGTTTGGGAGAAGACACTTCCATTCTCATACTGTCTGTTTGCTTTACATCTTGTAAAACAAGCTTTTCTCTTACTACTTCCTGAACATCTAAATCTTTCAGTTCTTTGCTTTCAAAATAGTCCTGTACTCGTTCCACATCAAAATTACCAACGAAAAACAGAGACATGTTTACAGGTTTGTAAAATCTTGTAAAATTTTCTTGCAAATTAGTTAGATTGATTTGGGAAATTGACTCCTCACTTCCAACTATATCAGTTGCTAAAGGTGTACCAGGATACAAATTCGCTAAAGTTGAAAAGAATAAACACGAATCTGGATCATCTTGATACATTTCTCGTTCTTGCTGTATAATATCCTGCTCCCTTAAAATAGAATCTTCAGTAAATTGTGCTGATGTTACCAATTCATCAAGTAAGTCCAAATTTTCTAAAAAATGATCCGTTGCTGAAAAGAGATAGTTTGTTTTTGTAAAGCTTGTAAAGGCATTACTATCTGCACCTAGACTCGTAAAAGCCGACATCAAATCGCTAGCATCTTCTCTCTCAAATAATTTATGTTCAAGAAAATGAGCAATTCCCGCAGGATATTCTTTTACATATCCGTCAACTTCTGTTACAAGCGTATCTATCGAACCAAACTGTACAGTTACACTCCCGTAAACCTCTTTAAATTCCTTTTTAGGCAAAAGAGCAACTGTCAATCCGTTGGACAAACGAGTTCGATAAACCATTTCTTTTACAGCTGGATAGTACTTTTCTTCAAAAACAACCTTTGTCATTCTATTCCTTCCATAAAGTAAATTGCTTGTAATTTCACATTACTAGCTGCTCTACAAATAGCATCTTTGTCAACTTGCTCAAGTTTTGCAATCCAACCTTTAAATTCTGCTGAAGATTTTCCAAGTAAGGCATTTTGATAAGCACGTTCAATCAATGAAGATTGATTATCTTGAGAAAGCAACAAAGACCGACGAATCATTTTCTTGGTCTGCTCTAGCTCAAGCTCTGTAAAATAACCTTTTTTTAAATCAAGCAGTTGATTATTCATCATTTTACGAGCCTGGTTCCGATTTTCTCGATCAATACCAGCATATATCCTCAAGAATCCACTAAATAAATCGAGCTGACTTGAAATAGTATAAGCCAATCCAGCATTTTCACGGACATTTGTAAATAGTTTAGAGTGAGCAAATCCACCAAGTAAACCATTCATTACAATCATGGGTAAATGTTGCTCATCACCATATTCAGAAGGGCAATGATAACCTAATTCCAAAATGGATTGTCCCACATTTTTCCGAACCATACCTTCTTGTAGGATATTGGAATAAGGTTGACAATACTGAACCTTCACATCTCCTTTTCGACCTTTAAAGTTAAATGATTCTAATACATTTTGAATTTCAACCTCATTAAAATCACCTAGGAAAAAGAAATCTATTCGATCATTGGCCAAAAATTCTTGGAAACAAGAATAAGAACTTTGTGGAGTTTCAGCTAAAATACGATTTCGTAAATCACTATATTCCAATTTGAGACGTTCATCATAAAAAAACAATTTATCTAATTCTTTATGTGCGAAATAAAAAGAATCATCCATATCAGCTGCTAAACTTGCTAGCAATTGTTTTTTCTCAATTTCAAATAAGGCCGGATCAAACCCATTATCAACTACTATGGGTGAGAAAAGAGTCTCTTTTACTAGTTCCAAAACCTGAGAAGTTAGCACATTTTTCCTACTTAAAAACTCATCACGAACATAGGTAAATGTCAATTCTACAATATGACTTTGCCCTCTTCTGAAACAATTGGTTGACATATCTGTACCGTATAGACTGGCCAAATGTCTTCTCAAATCTTGAGAAGTGGGATACATCTGATTAGCAGTCTCTAGCATACTCGCACTCAACATGCGACCTGCAATCGTATCGAGGGATAATGGAGCGGCAAAACGCACGGCGATTTTGTTCGTTTTAAACTTTTTTGATTGGATAAAATGTGTTGAAATTCCATGCACTAACTCCATGATTTACCTCCTTATATACAGACTTCTATTATATCACGAAAAACTGAAATTTTCTTGTTCGCTGTAACACTTTTGAAATAAAAATCGCTTACATTATTCCTTGTTTCTCTCACTATTTTTAGGAAAATATGGTATAATACCAAAGATTGAGGTGAATTATGGAATACAAATTATTTGAAGAATTTATTACCCTCCAAGCACTACTCAAAGAACTTGGAATTACACATAGCGGAGGAGCTATCAAATCATTTCTCTCTGAACATTCTGTTTACTTTAATGGAGAATTAGAGAGTCGTCGTGGTAAAAAACTTCGTATTGGCGATAAAGTTGACATCCCTGACATGAATATTGACATCTTGTTGACACAACCTACTTTTGAAGAACAAGAGGAGTATCAGGCTGATAAAGTTGAAAAAAAACGAATCGCTAAACTCGTCAATGAGATGAATAAGGGAGTAAAGAAAGACAACTCTAAACCTACTTCATCACCAAAAAGCAAACAAGCTCCACGATTCCCTGGTAGATAATCATGTGGCTACAACACCTATCTCTCAAAACTTTTCGTAACTACAAAGAGACGAAAATAGACTTTAATCCTAAATTAAATGTCTTTTTAGGACGCAATGCACAAGGTAAAACAAATATGTTAGAGGCTATCTATTTTTTAGCCTTAACACGCAGTCATCGAACTCGAACTGATAAAAATCTCATTCATTTTGATGAGGAACAGCTTCATCTTTCAGGTCTTGTTCAGAAAAAAACTGGATCCATTCCTCTCGAAATCGAACTAACACAAAAAGGCCGTGTGACAAAAGTGAATCATTTAAAACAGGCACGCCTTTCAGATTATGTCGGACACATGAATGTTGTCTTATTTGCTCCTGAAGATTTACAACTAATTAAAGGAGCACCTTCGGTTCGACGAAAATTCATTGATATGGAGCTTGGGCAAATTAAGCCAATCTATTTATCTGATTTAACTAATTATAACCACATCCTTAAACAAAGAAATACCTATCTAAAATCAGCTCCAACAATAGATGAAACCTTCCTTTCAGTACTAGATGATCAGCTAGTCGATTATGGATGTCGTGTGATGAATCACCGCTTAGATTTCATAAAAAAACTAGAATCATTTGGGCGTAAGAAACATTTTGAACTCTCTAATCAGATTGAAGAGTTGTCAATAGCCTATCAATCTTCTGTCAAGATAGCTGACAAAGAAAACTTATCAGAATCTTTCAAAATTGCTTTAGAAAAAAGTAGGTCCAGAGATTTATTTAAAAAGAATACTGGTGTTGGTCCTCATCGAGATGATATTTCTTTTTATATAAATGGGATGGATGCTAGCTTTGGAAGTCAAGGTCAACATCGTAGTCTCGTCCTTTCTATAAAATTAGCAGAAATCGAATTAATGGAAAGTATTACTACAGAGTCTCCAATATTACTACTTGACGATGTTATGAGCGAACTTGACAACACTAGACAACTAAAATTATTAGAAACGATTTCTCATTCAATCCAAACCTTTATTACAACAACCAGCTTAGATCATCTTCAGAATCTACCAGAAAATCTAAGTATTTTCGCTATTCAGGGTGGTAAAGTTTCTGTAAACAAAAATTGACAGCATTGTAAAAGAACTCCTGTTTTCACTGGAGTTCTTTTCATTGTTTTTACATAGAATAATTTGGTGCCTCATTAGTAATTTGTACATCATGAGGATGGCTTTCTTTCAAACCAGCACCAGACATTTCAATAAATTGAGCGTTATCGTGTAGTTCTTTAAGGTTAGCTGCACCACAGTAACCCATACCAGAGCGAATACCACCAATCATTTGGAAGACAATATCAGCTGCCGCTCCTTTATAAGCAACACGACCTTCAATTCCTTCTGGAACGAGTTTGTTTGCTTCATTGACAGAACCTTGGAAGTAACGATCGCTTGAGCCTTTCTTCATAGCAGCGATTGAACCCATACCACGGTAAGTCTTGAATTTACGTCCTTGGAAGATTTCGGTTTCTCCTGGAGCTTCATCAGTTCCAGCAAACATAGATCCAAGCATAACAGCATTTCCACCAGCCGCAAGAGCTTTTACAATATCTCCAGAATACTTGATTCCACCGTCAGCAATGATCGTTTTACCATATTCACGCGCAACAGCTGCAGCATCATAGATAGCTGTTACTTGTGGAACACCAACACCTGCAATCACACGAGTAGTACAGATAGAACCTGGTCCAATACCAACCTTGACAACATCTACACCTGCTTCATAAAGGGCACGTGCACCCTCAGCTGTTGCAATATTTCCAGCAATCAAAGTACGATCTGGGAAGTGAGCACGAATCTCAGCAATTTTACGCAAGACACCTGCAGAATGACCATGTGCAGTATCAATAACAATCGCATCTGCTCCTGCTTCAAAAAGAGCCTCTGCACGTTCAAATGTATCTGAAGTAACACCTACTGCACCTGCAACTAGTAGACGACCAAACTCATCTTTAGCGGCATTTGGAAACTCAATAACTTTTTCAATATCTTTGATGGTAATCAAACCAGAAAGACGACCTTCTTCATCTACCAACGGAAGTTTTTCAATACGGTGTTCTTGAAGAATGCTCTCAGCTGTTGCAAGATCTGTACCCACAGGAGCAGTAATAAGATTTTCACTGGTCATATGATTTGAGATTGGTTGGTTATAATCTGAAATAAAACGAAGATCTCGGTTTGTCAAAATACCAACCAATTTACGATTTTCAAGTGTTTCAACAACTGGAACACCACTGATGCGGTAACGACCCATAAGCTCATCTGCTTCAGCAATTGTATGTTCAGGTGTCAAGAAGAACGGATCAATAATAACTCCATTTTCAGAACGTTTTACCTTGCGAACCTCGTCTGCTTGTTGAGCAATTGACATGTTTTTATGGATAACTCCGAGACCACCTGCACGAGCAATAGCAATGGCCATTTGACTCTCTGTAACTGTGTCCATGGCAGCGGTAATAATTGGGATATTTAAAGTCAAATTATCTGCCAATTTAGTTGTTAAATCTGCATCGTTAGGCAACACATGACTTTCAGCTGGAATAAGCAATACATCATCAAAGGTAAAACCTTTTTTCAAAAATTTAGTGTCCCAATTAGACATTCGAAGTTTCCTCTTTTCTTTCTTTTTGAGCTTGACTCTTTTTATATTGTATCTATCATACCATTCTATAAAAATTTGTCAAATGTTACAGGGGTAAATAAAAAACTATCTTTTCTTCGAGATAGAAATGATAGTTTCTTGTAAAATAAACTTAGTTAAAGTAATGAAGTCCCATTGCTCCTTTAACCTCAGATAGGGTTTGACCTGCAACTTCACGCGCTCTTTCACTACCTTTTTGAAGCATATTATAAACTTCTCCCATATCCTTAGCAAATTCGATACGGCGCTCACGAATAGGACCCAGTTCACGTTCTAATATTTCAAGTAGATAACGCTTAGTCTTCACATCACCAAGACCACCTCGTTGATAATGTTCTTTCATGTCAGCAATTTCTTGAGCATCTTCTGGACGACCAAAAACATCTAGATAATGGAAAACCATATTTCCTTCAATTTTACCTGGATCCTCAACGCGGATATGATCTGGATCTGTATACATACTCATTACTTTTTTACGCAAAGTATCCGCATCATCAGCTAAATAAATACCATTATTGAGGGATTTAGACATTTTAGCATTTCCATCTAAACCAGGCAAACGCCCTGCTCTCTCATTTTCTGGATAAATACCTTCCGGTTCTACCAAAACATCACAGTTATATGCATTGTTAAAAGAACGAACAATTTCACGAGTTTGCTCAATCATTGGTTTCTGATCTGTCCCAACAGGAACATAATTAGCCTTGAAAGCTGTGATGTCAGCTGCTTGAGCTATTGGATAGACCAAGAATCCTGTCGGAATGCTTTGTCCAAATCCTTTCTGAGCAATTTCTGTCTTGACAGTTGGATTACGCTCCAAACGTGCCAATGAAACTAGATTCATATAATACATAGACAACTCAGCCAACTCTGGAATTTGACTTTGAATAAAGATTGTCGATTTACTTGGATTCAATCCAACTGCAAGATAATCCAAAGCAACATTTCCGATAGACTCTACAATTGTTTGAGGGTCTTTAGCATGATCTGTCAAAGCTTGTTGGTCAGCCAAGAACACAAACATATCATACTTATCCTCTTCCTGTAATAAAACTCTATTTTTGAGACTTCCAACATAATGTCCAATATGCAATTTTCCTGTTGGACGGTCTCCTGTTAAAATAATGGGTTTAATCATTTTATTCTCCTTCGATATAGTCCCTTCAATTATAGCATTTTTTTAATGAAATAACCGTAATTTATCAAAATAAATCAGTCTTGCTATTTACGGATTCGTGTAAAGTATACTGTAAATATAATTTACACAAAATTGACAGATAAAAATTTGAATATTTCCGTATTTTCTAGTAGAATAAATATATTACACATATAGGAGAAAAACATTGCTTACAGTATCTGATGTTTCACTACGTTTTAGTGATCGCAAACTTTTTGATGATGTCAATATCAAATTTACAGAAGGAAATACTTACGGATTAATCGGTGCTAATGGTGCCGGAAAATCAACCTTTTTAAAAATTTTAGCTGGAGATATAGAACCTACTACTGGTCACATCTCTCTTGGTCCAGATGAACGTCTCTCTGTTCTTCGTCAAAATCACTTTGACTATGAAGATGAACGTGCCATTGATGTTGTTATCATGGGAAATGAAAAACTTTATAGCATCATGAAAGAGAAAGATGCCATCTACATGAAGGAAGATTTCTCAGATGAGGATGGAGTGCGTGCTGCCGAACTTGAAGGAGAGTTTGCCGAGCTTGGAGGATGGGAAGCAGAAAGTGAAGCCTCTCAACTCCTTCAAAACCTAAATATCCCAGAAGAATTGCACTATCAAAATATGAGCGAATTGGCCAACGGTGAAAAAGTAAAGGTTCTCCTCGCCAAAGCACTTTTTGGTAAACCAGATGTTCTTCTTTTGGACGAGCCGACCAATGGTTTGGATATTCAATCAATTACATGGCTAGAAGACTTCTTGATTGATTTTGATAACACCGTTATCGTAGTATCCCACGACCGTCACTTCTTAAACAAAGTATGTACTCACATGGCCGACCTTGACTTCGGAAAAATCAAACTCTATGTCGGAAACTATGATTTCTGGAAAGAATCTTCTGAACTCGCTGCTAAATTGCTAGCAGACCGTAATGCCAAAGCAGAAGAAAAAATTAAACAATTGCAAGAGTTCGTTGCTCGTTTCTCTGCTAATGCTTCTAAATCAAGACAAGCAACATCACGTAAGAAAATGCTTGATAAGATTGAGCTAGAAGAGATTGTGCCATCTAGTCGTAAATATCCATTTATCAACTTTAAGGCAGAACGTGAAATTGGTAATGACCTCTTGACAGTAGAAAATCTAACTGTAAAGATTGACGGTGAAACTATCCTAGACAATATTAGTTTCATCTTGCGTCCAGGTGATAAGACAGCGCTTATTGGACAGAATGACATCCAAACGACTGCATTAATTCGTGCAATCATGGGAGACATTGACTATGAAGGAACTGTCAAGTGGGGAGTAACTACTAGCCGTTCTTACTTGCCAAAAGATAACTCGGCAGATTTTGCAGGAGGAGAGTCAATCCTTGACTGGTTGCGTCAATTCGCAAGTAAAGAAGAAGATGACAATACTTTCCTACGTGGCTTCCTCGGCCGTATGCTCTTCTCTGGAGATGAGGTTAACAAACCTGTAAATGTCTTGTCAGGGGGAGAAAAAGTTCGTGTCATGCTTTCAAAACTCATGCTCTTAAAATCAAATGTCCTTGTACTTGATGATCCAACCAATCACTTGGACTTGGAATCTATCTCAAGCTTGAACGATGGATTAAAAAACTTTAAAGAATCAATCATCTTTGCTAGCCATGACCACGAGTTTATTCAAACTCTAGCTAACCATATCATTGTCTTGTCTAAAAATGGCGTCATTGACCGTATCGATGAAACCTATGATGAATTCCTAGAAAATGCAGAAGTACAAGCAAAAGTTAAAGAACTTTGGAAAGACTAAATAAAACTTCAAAACTCAGTTGGGTTAACCAGCTGAGTTTTCTAACATTTTATGAGGTAACATGAAATTATTTTTTAAAACATATTGGACCTATTTTGTTTCTTTCATCATTCCCGTAATCATTATGATAGGAGTATATCTATCTCAAGGTATCTACTGGAATAGCGATACATCTCCACTATTAGGAGATGGGTTTCATCAATACGTTATTTTTGATGTAGCTTTACGAAATATCCTACATGGAAATGGTAGTCTGTTTTACACCTTTACAAGTGGCCTCGGATTAAATTTCTATGCCCTATCTAGTTATTACTTGGGAAGTTTCCTTTCACCACTAGTTTACTTTTTTGATCTAACTAATATGCCAGATGCTGTCTATCTGACAACTCTCTTAAAATTTGGATTGATTGGACTGTCAACTTACTTTAGTTTAAATAAATTATTTAAATCGATTCCTAAGCCTTTAAAACTAGCTTTATCTACTTCCTATGCTCTGATGAGTTTCACTGTCAGTCAATTAGAGATAAAAACCTGGCTAGATGTTTTTATCTTGATTCCTTTAATTATAACTGGTTTACAGCTACTTATCACTGAAAAGAAATTCCTATTGTACTTTACAAGTCTGTCAATCTTATTTATCCAAAATTATTATTTTGGCTATATGACAGCACTGTTTCTTATTTTCTGGTATCTCTGTCAAATTTCTTGGGATTTTAAAACACGAAAATCATCTTTTCTTGATTTCATAGTCATCTCCTTTTTATCTGGTATGGCTAGTTTGATTGTGACTCTTCCCACTCTATTTGATTTACAGACACATGGGGAAAAGTTGACTGAAGTTACAAAGTTTCAAACTGAAAGTAGCTGGTATCTTGATCTCTTTGCTAAGCAATTCATTGGTTCCTTTGATACAACAAAGTATGGGGCTATCCCAATGATTTTTATTGGACTGCTTCCCTTTATTTTGACCATTTTATTTTTTACACTTAAATCCATTAAGTTTCACGTGAAACTGATCTATGCAATTTTCTTTGCATTTCTAATTGTAAGCTTTTATATAGAAGCTCTTGATTTATTTTGGCAAGGTATGCATACTCCAAATATGTTTTTACATCGCTATGCTTGGATTTTCTCTACCCTGTTAATTTATACAGCAGCAGAGGTCTTAAATCGTCTGAAAGAAATTAAAATCTGGAATTTTTTAGTTTCGCTTTTTTTTGTGGTAGCAGGATTTTTAGCTACCATCTATCTAAAATCGCATTATTCTTTTTTAACAGATTTGAATATTCTGCTTACTCTTGAATTTTTGGTTGTCTATTCTCTTTTACTCCTTGCAGTTATCAAAAAATTTATCTCTGTAAATCTATTTGCCATTCTAATCTCTTTATTTATAATGGTTGAAATGAGTTTAAATGCTTCATCTCAAATAGACGGAATTGCTAAAGAATGGGGTTTTGCTTCTCGAAGTGCTTATAATCGAGATATACCAGCTATGAAATCTTTCTCAACATATATTGGGAACCAATTTTCTCGTACTGAGAAACTAGAGACTCAGACAGGAAATGACAGTATGAAATTCAACTACAATGGAATCTCTCAATTTTCATCTGTTCGAAATCGTTCAGCAAGCTCTACTTTGGATAAACTTGGGTTTAAATCCTCTGGGACTAATCTCAATCTCCGCTATGCAAATAATAGTATTTTGGCTGATAGTTTATTTGGTATCCAGTACAATATCTCAGACAGTCCTATTGATAAGTATGGTTTTAAAGATATCTATCAAAAAGATAATCTTACCCTATATGAAAATCAATACTTTCTTCCGATTGCCTTTGCTAGTCAATCTGTTTACAATGATGTCAAGTTCACTGAACACACTCTAGATAATCAGGCCTCGTTTTTAAATCAACTTGCTGACGTCAATTTTGATTATTTTTCTCCAATCCCTTATGACAAAACAGAAAATACTAATGATTTGATTAGTGTCACAAGTTCTTCAAATGAGGATGCAGCAATCCAGTATCAAATTGAAGTGCCAGAAAATAGCCAAGTTTATCTTTCTTTCACAAACATTCACTTTTCTAATGACAAACAAAAAAAGGTTGACATCCTTGTAAATGGAGAAAAGAAAACTTTTACAACTGATAATGTCTTCTCCTTCTTTAATCTAGGCTATACAAAAGAGAAAAAAACTTTCAATATCAATGTTAGTTTCCCTGGAAATTCACAAGTATCATTTGAATCTCCTACCTTCTATCGTTTAGATACCAAAACATTCACCGAGGCAATTCAAAAAATTAAAGAACAACCTGTCACAGTATCAACTTCTAAAAACAAGGTCTTTGCTACATATGATGTTAAGCAAGATACGTCCATTTTCTTCACCATTCCTTATGATAAAGGCTGGTCTGCCTACCAAGATGGTAAGAAAATAGAAATTAAACAAGCTCAAACTGGTTTTATGAAAGTTGACGTTCCTAAGGGAAAAGGAACTATTACACTTTCCTTTATTCCCAATGGTTTTATTACTGGAGCAATTTGTTCCTTTACTTCTCTCTTACTATTTGGAACCTATAATCACAGACGAAAGTCATCTAAAGCATAAAAAATCGACCAGTTGGTCGATTTTTTTAATCTTCTTCCATTTTCTTAGGTCGATAGGCTAGCATACCTAAACCAGTAAATAGGGCTAATATCACAGCAAGGAAAATGACTTGATGATGAATATTTCCTGTCATAGAGATTGTTTGTCGTAATCCCGAAACTGAATAACTCATTGGTAACCAGGGATTAATAGCTCTAAAGAAATCATTTGTCAAAGCAAGCGGGTAAGTACCTGCACTTGATGCTAACTGTAATAAAAGCAAAATAAGAGAAAAGAAAGCTCCTATACGGCTATTCCATGTTGTTAAAGCGGTCACCATGGACATGAATACTAAACTTGTTAGGATAATGAGAATAAATGTTCTCATCTCATGATTAGCCGTTAGACCAATAAGATGAACTCCTCCATATACCAAAATTCCTGCCAAAACAGCTATAATACCATTTATTTCTGCTCGAGATTTCAACCAAGCCCAACGACTCTCTGGATGACGTCCTGAAGGCAACTTCGCAAAGATCATATTCGTTGATATTGCTGCAACAAAGAGAGCAACTGATATCATATAAGGAGCCATTGCAATTCCATTTACAGGAACTTGATCATTGTCTGTTTTTGAAAGATTGAGTGGATTTGACAAAATCTCTGCATTTTTAGATTCCGTTGATGCTGATTTAAGTTGATCTCTAGCATTACTTAATCCTTGTCCCAAAGAAGCAACTCCTATCTGTAAACCTTCCAATCCAGAAGTTAACTTTGTTCCACCTTCTGCAAGTTTACCAGATCCATCTGCCAATTTATTAGCTCCATTCTCTAATTGAGAAGCACCTGAAAGTAACTGACTGGATTTGTCTGCTAATTGACCAGATCCTGATTGTAATTTATCAACTCCTGCCATTAATTCTTGACTCTTTTGATTCAATTGGTTAGAGCCAGTTGATAATTTTTCAATACCAGACACTAATTCTGGAGTTTTTTCAACTAATTGACCAACTCCTGCTGTCAAGTTAGAAGATTTTTGTGTCAAGGTAGTTGAGCCTGAAACTAGTTGATCCAGACTACCTGTCAAGGTGGAATTCTTTTCACTTAGTTGACTTGCGCCTTGAGAAACTTTATCAACACCTGCAGTATATGCATTTACACCCGATGTAATCGACTGACTGGCAGGAACTAATTTGCTAGCAACAGCTCCTTGTATCTCTGTTAATCCACTTGACAATCCTGTCAAAGAAGTAGAAGCAATAGGTAATACTTGATTAGCTTGATTTTTTAAAGTCGAAAGATTTGAAGATTGATTTTGTAAGTTTTCTAAACTTCCCTGTAAACCTTGTACTGAAGCTATAATTGACTGAGCCGATTGAATACTATCAGTCGAATTTTGAGATACAGAAGCACTTATCTCAGCTTGTTGCTCACTTGTCAATGATTGATAAGCTGCTGTTGATTGAATATTGGCTAATGTAGTTGATTTTTCAGACTGAGCACTTGCTAACATTTGATTAGAAAGAGATACTATACTTGATAAAACAGAATCTAATTGTTTTGTATCTCCAACATCAATATTTTGAATAGCTTGATTTAACTGATTTAGACCAGAAGATAATTGATTAATTTGATCTTTTTGCTCAGACGAAGCATCTAACTTGCTAGAAAGTTGTTGAATTCCTTCACTTAATTGCTCCACACCCATTCGAAGTGTAGCTGATTGACTAGATAACTGATTCGCACCTGTTGCAAGATTTCCCACTCCATTTGTATAGGCACTAACACCAGATGAAAATTGGTTAAGACCAGTATTGAGCTGAGAAACACCGCCAGTATAGGCCGCTACACCAGTATATAATTGATTGATTCCTCCTACTAATTCAGGACTTTTAGAAGCTAATTGACCTAATCCGCTATCTAATTTACTCACTGCACCCGTATATGTAACCAAACCACTATTAAAAGTCCCTAAGCCAATATGAAGTTGTTCAACACCAGAAACATAAGCAGATAATCCTTTAGTAAACTGCTCCGTTCCATTTGAAAATGTTAAACTTGAATCTGCTAAAGAGTGTAGGTTAGTAGTCAATGTTTGACTTCCTGTCACTAACTGATTCGCTCCATCAGTTAATTTTTCACTACCAGAAGCTGCTTGACTCATACCATCTTTTAATTCGACCATCTTGTTAAATAAAGCTTTAGTATAGGTCTCAGTTACATTTGTAGACACATTCTGCTTTAATTGTGTCATCGCAGAATCACTCATCTTGCTGGCAATAAAACTATGACCACTTGAAGTCTGATAATCGATTTGCATTTGCTCTGGATGATCCGTTAAAATCGAAGCTGCTTTTTCAGATAAATCACTTGGTAAAGTCACTACCATATAGTAATCGCCATCTTCCAATCCCTTCTTACCTTCCTCTTCATCTACGAAATGAAAATCCAATGATTTATTTTGCTCTAAATTAGACACCATATCTTTTCCTATAGACATGCTATTACCATTATAAGAGGCCTCTTTATCATTATTGACAACTGCCACAGGTAAGTCAGACAATTGCCCATATGGATCCCACATTGATGACAAAAATATGATATTGTACAGAGCTGGAATAAGAGAAATCCCTATCATAACAATAATAAAGGTTGGTTTTTTAAAAATTGCTTTCCATTCTTTAAACATATCTTCTCCTTTTTTAAACATATTGTCTAAAATTTTGATATAATAGATTATACAATAAAAAATCTAAATTACAAGATAAAAAATCCATTTTTAGACAGATAGTCTAATTTGTTTACAAGGAGGAAATATGCAAGAAAGTAACAAACGCTTAAAAACAAAGCGAACTATTGAAAATGCTATGGTACAATTACTGATGGAACAGCCATTTGATCAAATTTCTACTGTCAAGTTAGCAGACAAAGCCGGAATTAGTCGTTCCAGCTTCTATACTCACTATAAGGATAAGTATGATATGATTGAGCACTATCAAAGCAAGCTATTTCATACATTTGAATATATTTTTCAAAAACATGCTCATCACAAAAGAGACGCTATTTTAGAAGTATTTGAATATCTAGAATCAGAACCACTTCTGGCTGCCCTTCTTTCTGAAAATGGGACTAAAGAAATCCAAAATTTCTTACGAAATAAACTTCATATCATGCTCAGTACAGATTTACAAAAGCGATTTATGCAACTGAATCTCAATACCACTGAATTAGAATATAGTAGCATCTATCTAACTCACGCACTTTTTGGTGTCTGCCAAACTTGGATTGCACATGGAAAAAAAGAAAGTCCTCAAGAAATAACAGACTTCCTTATGAAAATGCTTGGTGATACAAATTGATACAAAAAGAGGAACACAGTTGTGTTCCCTTTTATCTATACTCCGCCAGTAGGACTCGAACCTACGACATCATGATTAACAGTCATGCGCTACTACCAACTGAGCTATGGCGGATAAAATAGTCCGTACGGGATTCGAACCCGTGTTACCGCCGTGAAAAGGCGGTGTCTTAACCCCTTGACCAACGGACCTTCTATCTGTAGCAGATATAACCATTATATCAATTTCTTGCTAATTGTCAATTACTTTTGAGATTTTTTCTCTAGAATATCTTTTAATTTTCTAATTTTTAATCTTGAAATAGGACAACGATGGTCTTCATAGAAAACAATTTCTAGATTTTTTCGATCAATTTCTCTGATATTGCCTATATTTACCAAAAATGACTTATGAGGAGAATAAAATCTCTGAGTATGTTTGTCCTTTTCCTGAATATCTGTCATGGTACCGTAAAACTCTTTGGCAAAATTCTTACCAATAATGCGTAATTTATGAGAGACACCTGTCGTTTCAATATACAAAATATCATGGTAAGGAATTTTTAAATCATTTCCCTTGTAATTGTAGTCAAAATAATCTACAACATCTTCATTTTCAAGTAACATACTCTTTGTGTAAAAGATATTTTGCTCAATTCTCTTTTTAAACAACTCATCATTGATATCCTTATCAACAAAATCTAAGGCTGATACCTGGTATTTATAGGTTAGAGTCGCAAACTCTGATCGACTGGTGATAAAGACGATAATAGCGTAAGGATTGTGATGACGAATAAACTGAGCAACTTCAAACCCTTTTTTCTCAATTCCATGAATATCAATATCTAGAAAATAAAGCTGGTTTACTTCATCATTTTCGATATATTCCTTAAACTCACGAACTTTTCCCGTTGTCTTGTATGATATTGGAATATTCGATTCTTTCGAAATTTCATCCAATATTCTCTCTAGTCTCACTTGATGTTCAATAACATCTTCTAAAATTAAAACTTTCATTCAAATTCCCTCTTAAATCTAATGATTTGTCTAAATGTACTGCCTTCCATCTCTGTTTCTAAAATAATATTGTTGTACTTATCTAATAGTTCTTTTACATTATTTAATCCGACTCCACGATTTCTTCCCTTAGTAGAGAATCCTAATGAAAATAGATCTCCTGAAGGAGTCATCGTCATTTTACATGAATTTTGAATCACAATAACTGTTTCAGTTTCCATCTTAATAACTGCTACTTCCATTTGTTTTTTATAGCTATCGGCCGATCCTTCCACAGCATTGTTCAATAAAACACTCATGATACGAACCAAATCCAATAGTTCAATTGGAAGCTTGGTAATCGTATCTTTTACTTCCAGTGTAAACTCTACACCATTATTTCGAGCATATACAATTGACTGAGCAACCAAACTTCGTAAAGCTGAATCTTCTATGTTATTCAAATCAAAGTAAGTGTACTTATCTGAACGCAGTTTATGATTTGCTTTGACTAAAACTTTATTGTAAACTCTGTCAATTTCCTGTAAATCACCACTGTCAATTGCCATCTGCATGCTGACAAGCATCCCAGCATAATCATGTCGAAAACCACGAATTTCATTATACAGACCAACAATTTCATCTGTATAGTTTTGTAAATGTTTCTGTTCAAATTTCTTCTGCTTCAACGCAATTTCTTTCTCCATTTGTTCTTTATGAGAATTCATTGCAAAGAAGGTCAGAAGGAGAGATATAAAGACAATAGATGATAGAATACTTCCAAAACTATTCAAATGTTTAATCGTACTTACCATATCTGAAACGAAAGATACAATATGTAGCAATAGTAAAGCAAAAAATACTTTTTTCAAGAAAGGATAGAGGTAGTCTTTGTCAAAATAGGTTAGTTCCAAGTGGAAATAATGAATGATTTTTAAGATAATAAAATAGGTCAATACCGTTACAACGAAAAAGAATGGGTCATAATATTGTAAAACAAAATTGTCTCCTGTTAGAGAGGAGAAAGTTACGGACAGAAAGGTATGAGTGCTCTCATATAAAAGAGATAGTAGTAAACTTAGGAATAGTCCTCTATCCCTCTCATACTGTTTAATCCATCGAAAATAGGAATATAAACCCAAAGGAAATAAAAATGTTGCAATTCCTAACCCATCTAAATTTAGAAGATAAAAGGAAAGGCTAAGTACTATTTCTACTAGTAATGTATAAGCACCAAAAACGTATAGTTCCTTTTCTTTTATTTGACCTTTGCAAATTAAACTGTAACTGTGACTAATAATAAAAAAATATAATATAAAATCTACTACTAAGAAAAAATTCATTCTGACACTCCCTTATCTTCTTTTAAGAAAATTAATAAACATTTTATCTATTCTCCTCATCTCCCCACCTCGAATCTCCTGCAATTCTTTTTCCTTCAAGGCTACAAACTTTTCCAATTTAACTGTGTTTTTCATAATAAAATCTCCTAAAATGTTTTTTTCCTGTAAGCTAACTTACAAAAACCATTATACAAAATGGAATTTAATTTTAGATAAAATTCTCTCAACTGTCATTTTTTTCTCCCCAAGTGTACTTTTTTAAAAAAAAAGCCGGGAAAATTCCCAGCTTTGCTACTATATTGATCCCAGCAGGATTCGAACCTGCGACCGTTCGCTTAGAAGGCGAATGCTCTATCCAGCTGAGCTATGAGACCTAATACAGCTATTCTACCAAAAATTCAATTGAAAGTCAATTTTCTATTTATGATAGGGCGAGCCCTGCTGTATTGTAAAAGCTCGATAGATTTGTTCAACAAGGACTAGTCTCATTAACTGATGGGGCAAGGTTAAACGACCAAAACTAACAGAGAGATTGGATCTCTTTTTTACATCCTGTGCTAATCCCAGACTCCCTCCAATAATAAAAGTAAGAGTAGAAAATCCTTTTATAGAAGCTTCTTCTAAATGCTTACTAAATTCTTCTGAGGAGAAAGTTTTCCCTTCAATGGCTAACACAATAACAAAATCACGGTCACCAACTTTTGATAAAATTCTCTGACCTTCTATTTCTAAAATCTTTTGATTTTCTGATTCACTGGCCTTATCTGGTGTTTTTTCATCTGCTAGCTCTATCATTTCAAGCTTAGCAAATCGAGAAATTCGTTTTGAATACTCTGAGATACCATCTTTTAAATACTTTTCTTTCAGTTTCCCGACTGTTACAACTTTAATTTTCATGACTCTATTCTAACATATTCTCCATTTTTTCACATCTTATTCACAAAATAAAAGGTTAATTTTCACTAGAAAACCACAGATTTTTGAAAGTTATCCACAATCTGTGAAAAACTTTTGTTTTTAAGTTATAATTAAGCTAGTCAGTTTATACTTTCAGTAATTTCAAACATAACATATGGAGGTAAATATGAAACATCAAAAAACATTTTACAAAAAATGGTTTCAATTATTAGTCGTTATCGTCATTAGCTTTATTAGCGGTGCCTTGGGTAGTTTTTCAATAAACCAACTAACTCAAAAAAGTGGTGTAAGTAGCTCTAACAACAATAGTACTATTACACAAACTGCCTATAAAAACGAAAATTCAACAACTCAGGCTGTTAACAAAGTAAAAGATGCTGTTGTTTCTGTTATTACTTATTCGGCAAACAGACAAAATAGCGTATTTGGTAATGATGATACTGACACAGATTCTCAGCAAATCTCTAGTGAAGGATCTGGGGTTATTTATAAAAAGAATGATAAAGAAGCTTACATCGTCACCAACAATCACGTTATAAATGGTGCCAGCAAAGTAGATATTCGTTTGTCAGATGGAACTAAAGTACCTGGAGAAATCGTCGGAGCTGATACTTTCTCTGATATTGCTGTCGTCAAAATCTCTTCAGAAAAAGTGACAACAGTAGCTGAATTTGGTGATTCTAGCAAGTTAACCGTAGGAGAAACTGCTATTGCCATCGGTAGCCCATTAGGTTCTGAATATGCTAATACTGTCACTCAAGGTATCGTATCTAGTCTTAATCGAAATGTATCTTTAAAATCTGAAGATGGACAAGCCATTTCTACAAAAGCCATCCAAACTGATACTGCTATTAACCCAGGTAACTCTGGTGGCCCACTAATCAATATTCAAGGACAGGTTATCGGAATTACCTCAAGTAAAATTGCAACAAATGGAGGAACATCTGTAGAAGGTCTTGGTTTTGCAATCCCTGCAAATGATGCTATCAATATTATTGAACAGTTGGAAAAGAACGGAAAAGTTACTCGTCCAGCTTTGGGAATTCAAATGGTCAATCTCTCAAATATTAATACAAGTGATATTAGAAGACTGAATATTCCAAGCAATGTAACATCTGGTGTAGTTGTTCGTTCTGTACAAAGTAATATGCCTGCCAATGGTCACCTTGAAAAATACGATGTTATTACAAAAGTAGACGACAAAGACATTGCTTCATCAACAGATTTACAAAGTGCTCTTTACAATCATTCTATCGGAGACACCATTAAGATAACTTACTATCGTAACGGTAAAGAAGAAACTACATCTATTAAACTTGACAAGAGTTCAGGTGATTTAGAATCTTAATTGACATCTATGTAAAGAAAGCTTTACATAAGAGAAAAGATGTGTTAGTGTAGAATCATGGAAAAATTTGAAATGATTTCTATTACGGATATACAAAAAAATCCCTATCAACCTCGAAAAGAATTTGATGGAGAAAAACTACATGAACTAGCACAGTCTATCAAAGAAAATGGGGTCATTCAACCGATTATTGTTCGTCAATCTCCTGTTATTGGTTATGAAATCCTTGCAGGAGAGAGACGCTATCGGGCTTCACTTTTAGCTGGTCTAAGGTCTATCCCAGCTGTTGTTAAACAGCTTTCAGATCAAGAGATGATGATCCAGTCTATCATTGAAAATTTGCAAAGAGAAAATTTAAATCCAATAGAAGAAGCACACGCCTATGAATCTCTTGTAGAGAAAGGATTTACCCATGCTGAAATTGCAGATAAAATGGGGAAGTCTCGTCCTTATATCAGCAACTCTATTCGCTTGTTGTCCTTGCCAGAACCGATTCTCTCTGAAGTAGAAAATGGTAAACTATCACAAGCCCATGCGCGTTCTCTCGTTGGGTTGAATAAGGAACAACAAGACTATTTCTTTCAACGAATTATAGAAGAAGACATTTCTGTAAGAAAATTAGAAGCTCTTCTGACAGAGAAAAAACAAAAGAAACTGCAAAAAAATGATTATTTCATACAAAATGAAGAAGAACAGTTAAAAAAAATACTCGGATTAGATGTAGAAATCAAACTGTCTAAAAAAGATAGTGGAAAAATCATTATTGCTTTCTCAAACCAAGAAGAATACAGTAGAATTATCAACAGCCTGAAATAAGGCTGTTCTTTTATTTTTTTATCTCACAAGGTTATCCACTATTTTTTTCAAAAAAAAGCTTCATAAATCAATAGTTTCTGATTTTATCCCCAACCTGTGGATAAAACTTGATAACATTGTGGATTATTTTTCACAGCTTGTGGAAAATTCTTGCTATCTATGGTAAAATAAATCTAGCATTAAACTTTTAAATAGTAAAGGAGGAGAAAGGATTGAAAGAAAAACAATTTTGGAATCGTATATTAGAATTTGCACAAGAAAGACTAACTCGTTCCATGTATGATTTCTATGCTATTCAAGCTGAACTCATTAAGGTAGAAGAAAATGTTGCCACTATATTTTTACCACGATCTGAAATGGAAATGGTCTGGAAAAAACAACTAAAAGATATCATTGTAGTAGCTGGTTTTGAGATTTATGATGCTGAAATAACTCCCCACTATATTTTTACCAAGCCTCAAGATACGATTATCCCACAAGTTGAAGAAGCTCCAAATTCAACTCTCTATGACTATAGTCCAAAGTTAGCATCTATTCCTTATTCGGATACTGGATTAAAAGAAAAGTATACCTTTGATAATTTTATCCAAGGGGATGGAAATGTTTGGGCAGTATCAGCCGCCCTGGCTGTCTCTGAAGATTTGGCCTTGACCTATAATCCTCTTTTTATCTATGGAGGACCTGGGCTTGGTAAGACTCACTTACTCAATGCCATTGGGAATGAGATTTTGAAAAATATTCCTGATGCGCGTGTGAAGTACATTCCTGCTGAAAGCTTTATAAACGACTTTCTTGAACATCTGAGACTGGGTGAAATGGATAAGTTCAAAAAAACCTACCGTAGCCTCGATCTCTTGTTAATTGATGATATTCAATCGCTGAGTGGAAAAAAAGTTGCAACTCAGGAAGAATTTTTCAATACTTTCAATGTTCTCCATAACAATCAAAAACAAATTGTTCTGACTAGTGATCGTAGCCCTAAACACTTAGAGGGCCTTGAAGAAAGACTTGTCACGCGCTTTAGCTGGGGGTTGACGCAAAACATCACACCACCTGACTTTGAGACACGTATTGCCATTTTACAAAGCAAAACAGAGAATTTAGACTACCATTTCCAAAGTGATACCCTAGAATACCTAGCTGGTCAATTTGATTCAAACGTCCGAGAACTTGAAGGAGCAATCAACGACATCACTTTAATTGCCAGAGTGAAGAAGATTAAGGATATCACTATCGATATCGCTGCAGAAGCCATTAGAGCTCGCAAACAAGATGTTAGCCAAATGCTCGTCATCCCAATTGATAAAATACAAAATGAAGTTGGTAACTTTTATGGTGTCAGTGTCAAAGAAATGAAGGGAAGCAGACGCCTTCAAAATATTGTTTTAGCCCGTCAAGTAGCCATGTACTTATCTAGAGAACTAACAGATAATAGTCTTCCAAAAATTGGTAAGGAATTTGGTGGTAAAGACCACACAACAGTTATTCATGCCCATGCTAAAATTAAATCTTTGATTGATGAAGACGATAATTTACGTTTAGAAATTGAATCAATCAAAAATAAAATAAAATAACTTGTGGATAACTTTCGCTTTTTTATCTTTTTTATCCACATTTTTTAAACAAGCCCAAAAACTTGATATTACTAGTTTAAAGTCTGTTTTCCACAGATTTCACAGACTCTATTATTACTATTATCCTTCTAATACTAAAAATAAATAAAGGAGAATCCATGATTCATTTTTCAATTAATAAAAATTTATTTCTACAAGCCTTAAATACTACTAAGAGAGCTATTAGCTCTAAAAATGCCATTCCTATTTTATCAACCGTAAAAATTGACGTAACCAATGAAGGTGTTACTTTAATTGGTTCAAATGGTCAAATTTCAATTGAAAATTTTATTTCTCAAAAAAATGAAGATGCTGGTTTGTTAATTACTTCTTTAGGTTCGATCCTTCTTGAAGCTTCTTTCTTCATCAATGTGGTATCTAGTCTACCTGATGTGACTCTTGATTTTAAAGAAATTGAACAAAATCAAATTGTTTTAACCAGCGGTAAATCAGAAATTACCCTAAAAGGAAAAGATAGTGAACAATATCCACGAATCCAAGAAATTTCAGCAAGCACTCCTTTGGTTCTTGAAACAAAATTACTCAAGAAAATTATCAATGAAACAGCTTTTGCTGCAAGTACACAAGAAAGTCGTCCAATTTTAACAGGTGTTCATTTTGTATTGAGCCAACACAAAGAGTTAAAAACAGTTGCAACAGACTCTCATCGTCTAAGCCAGAAAAAATTGACTCTTGAAAAAAATAGTGATGATTTTGATGTCGTGATTCCTAGCCGTTCTCTACGCGAATTTTCAGCAGTATTTACAGACGATATTGAAACTGTAGAGATTTTCTTTGCCAACAATCAAATCCTCTTTAGAAGCGAAAATATTAGCTTCTATACTCGTTTGTTAGAAGGTAACTATCCTGATACAGATCGCTTGATTCCGACAGACTTTAACACTACTATTACTTTTGATGTGGTAAACTTACGTCAGTCAATGGAGCGTGCTCGCCTTTTATCAAGTGCGACTCAAAATGGTACTGTGAAGCTTGAAATTAAAGGTGGTATTGTTAGCGCCCATGTTCATTCTCCAGAAGTTGGTAAAGTAAACGAAGAAATCGATACTGATCAGGTGACTGGTGAAGATTTGACTATTAGTTTCAACCCAACTTACTTGATTGATTCTCTTAAGGCTTTAAATAGCGAAAAGGTGACCATTAGCTTTATCTCAGCTGTTCGTCCATTTACTCTTGTGCCAGCAGACACTGATGAAGACTTCATGCAGCTCATTACACCAGTTCGTACAAATTAAGTGAAAGAGGTTGAGCTTAGCTCGCCTCTTTTATGATATAATCGAAAAAGAAAAGGAGAGTAGTATGTATCAAGTTGGAAATTTTGTTGAAATGAAAAAACCACATGCTTGCACCATCAAGTCAACAGGTAAAAAGGCCAATCGTTGGGAAATTACACGTGTAGGAGCAGATATCAAAATTAAATGTAGCAATTGTGACCATGTTGTCATGATGGGGCGCTATGATTTTGATCGAAAAATGAATAAAATTATTGACTGAAACCCCTCAGTTAGAGGGTTAGCAAGTTTTCCCTTTTTGTGTTATAATATTAGGGATTGAAATGAAAACGGAGAATGAAAAAATATGGCTTTAACAGCAGGTATCGTTGGTTTGCCAAACGTTGGTAAATCAACACTATTTAATGCAATTACAAAAGCAGGAGCAGAGGCAGCTAACTACCCATTTGCGACTATTGACCCAAACGTTGGAATGGTGGAAGTTCCAGATGAACGACTACAAAAACTAACGGAAATGATTACACCTAAAAAGACAGTTCCAACAACATTTGAATTTACAGATATTGCAGGGATTGTAAAAGGAGCCTCAAAAGGAGAAGGGCTAGGAAATAAATTCTTGGCCAATATTCGTGAAGTAGATGCGATTGTTCATGTAGTTCGTGCTTTTGATGATGAAAATGTCATGCGCGAGCAAGGACGTGAAGATGCCTTTGTGGATCCACTTGCAGATATTGATACCATTAATCTAGAGTTGATTCTTGCTGACTTAGAATCAGTGAACAAACGATATGCGCGTGTAGAAAAGATGGCACGTACGCAAAAAGATAAAGAATCAGTAGCAGAATTTAATGTTCTTCAAAAGATTAAACCAGTTCTTGAAGATGGAAAATCAGCTCGCACCATCGAATTTACAGATGAAGAACAAAAAGTAGTCAAAGGTCTCTTCCTTTTGACTACTAAACCAGTTCTTTATGTTGCCAATGTAGATGAGGATGTAGTTTCAGATCCAGATTCTATCGACTATGTCAAACAAATTCGCGAATTTGCAGCGACAGAAAATGCTGAAGTAGTCGTTATTTCTGCGCGTGCTGAGGAAGAAATTTCTGAGTTAGACGAAGAAGACAAGCAAGAGTTTCTTGAAGCTCTTGGTTTGACAGAATCAGGCGTTGACAAGTTGACTCGTGCAGCTTACCACTTACTTGGACTTGGAACTTACTTCACAGCTGGTGAAAAAGAAGTTCGCGCTTGGACCTTCAAACGTGGTATGAAGGCTCCTCAAGCAGCTGGTATTATCCACTCAGACTTTGAAAAAGGCTTTATCCGTGCAGTGACCATGTCATATGAGGATCTAGTAAAATACGGATCTGAAAAGGCAGTAAAAGAAGCTGGACGTTTGCGTGAAGAAGGAAAAGAATATATCGTCCAAGATGGCGATATCATGGAATTCCGCTTTAATGTCTAAAAAATTTAATGAATAGTATCAATTAGGTTGGAAAAAAATTCCAACCCTTTTGGCTTTTGAAAGGAAAAATAAATGACAAAATTACTTGTAGGCTTGGGAAATCCAGGAGATAAATATTTTGAAACAAAACATAATGTTGGTTTTATGTTGATTGACCAACTAGCGAAGAAACAGAATGTCACTTTTACACACGATAAGATATTTCAAGCTGATCTAGCATCTTTTTTCCTCAATGGTGAAAAAATTTATCTCGTCAAACCAACGACATTTATGAATGAAAGTGGAAAAGCTGTTCATGCTTTATTGACTTACTATGGTTTGGATATTAAAGATTTACTCATCATTTATGATGATCTTGATATGGAAGTTGGAAAGATTCGTTTAAGAGCAAAGGGTTCAGCAGGTGGACATAATGGTATCAAGTCTATTATTCAACATATAGGGACTCAGGTCTTTAACCGTGTTAAGATTGGAATCGGAAGACCTAAAAATGGAATGTCAGTTATTAACCATGTTTTGAGTAAGTTTGACAAGGATGATTATATTGGTGTTTTACAGTCTATTGACAAGGTTGACGATGCTGTAAATTACTATTTACAAGAGAAAAATTTTGAAAAAACGATGCAGAGGTATAACGGATAAATGGTATCCTTATTAGATTTATTCTCAGAAAATGATCAGATAAAAAAATGGCATCAAAATCTGACAGATAAGAAAAGACAATTAATGTTAGGTTTGTCAACTTCTACAAAAGCTTTAGCAATCGCTAGTAGTTTGAATAAAGAAGATAAGATTGTTTTATTGACATCAACTTATGGAGAAGCAGAAGGTCTTATTAGTGATCTTATCTCTATCTTGGGTGAGGAACTTGTCTATCCATTTTTGGTAGATGACTCTCCTATGGTAGAGTTTTTGATGTCTTCACAAGAAAAAATTATTTCACGGGTTGAAGCCTTGCGTTTTTTGAGTGATCCGTTTAAAAAAGGGATTTTAGTTTGTAATATTGCAGCAAGTAGATTGATTTTACCCTCTCCGACTGCATTTAAAGAAAGCATTATAAAAATTGCAGTTGGTGAAGAATATGACCAAAACGCGCTCATCCATCATTTAAAAGAAATCGGCTATCGAAAAGTTACTCAAGTACAGACCCAAGGAGAATTTAGTCTTCGAGGAGATATTTTAGATATTTTTGAAATATCCCAGTTAGAACCTTGCCGAATTGAGTTTTTTGGTGATGAAGTAGATGGAATTCGTACTTTTGAAGTCGAAACACAATTATCGAAAGAAAATCGGACAGAACTCACCATCTTTCCAGCTAGCGACATGCTTTTGAAAGAAAAGGATTATCAACGAGGTCAGTCAGCTTTAGAAAAGCAAATTTCAAAAACTCTATCGCCGATTCTGAAATCCTACATAGAAGAAATTCTTTCAAGTTTTCATCAAAAACAAATGCATTCAGATTCTCGGAAATTTTTATCTTTGTGTTATGAGAAATCATGGACTGTATTTGATTATATTGAAAAAGATACACCAATATTCTTTGATGATTACCAGAAATTGATGAATCAGTATGAAGCATTTGAAAGAGAATTAGCGCAATACTTTACAGAAGATTTACAGAATGGTAAATCATTTTCTGAGATGCAGTATTTTGCAGATACAGAGCAAAACTATAAAAAACAAAGTCCAGTTACCTTTTTCTCCAATCTGCAAAAGGGCTTAGGAAATCTCAAGTTTGATCACATTTATCAATTTAATCAATACCCCATGCAAGAGTTTTTCAATCAGTTTTCTTTTCTAAAAGAAGAAATTGAACGATACAAAAAAATGGACTACACTATTATTCTGCAATCTAGCAATTCAATGGGAAGTAAAACATTGGAGGATGTTTTAGAGGAATACAATATTAAATTGGATTCTAGAGATAAGTCAAGTATCTGTAAAGAATCTGTAAACTTAATCGAGGGAAATCTCAGACATGGTTTTCATTTTGTAGATGAAAAAATTCTGGTGATTACTGAACATGAGATTTTTCAAAAGAAATTGAAACGTCGTTTTCGCAGACAACATGTTTCAAATGCAGAGAGATTAAAAGATTATAATGAACTTGAAAAAGGGGACTATGTTGTTCACCATATTCATGGAATTGGTCAATATTTAGGAATTGAAACCATTGAAATCAAAGGAATTCACCGCGATTATGTTAGCGTTCAATACCAAAATGGTGATCAAATTTCTATCCCAGTAGAACAGATTCATCTACTGTCTAAATATGTTTCAAGTGATGGGAAAGCTCCAAAACTCAATAAATTAAATGACGGTCATTTTAAAAAAGCCAAGCAAAAAGTTAAGAATCAGGTAGAGGATATAGCTGATGATTTAATCAAACTCTATTCTGAGCGTAGTCAGTTGAAGGGCTTTGCTTTCTCAGCCGATGATGAAGAGCAAGATGCTTTTGATGATGCCTTCCCTTATGTTGAAACGGATGATCAACTTCGTAGTATCGAGGAAATCAAGAGAGATATGCAAGATTCTCAGCCAATGGATCGACTTTTAGTTGGGGATGTTGGTTTTGGAAAGACTGAAGTTGCAATGCGTGCAGCCTTTAAGGCTGTCAATGATAACAAACAGGTTGTCGTTCTAGTTCCTACGACAGTTTTAGCGCAACAGCACTACACGAATTTTAAGGAACGATTCCAAAATTTTGCAGTTAATATTGATGTGTTGAGTCGCTTTAGAAGTAAAAAAGAGCAGACTGAAACACTTGAAAAATTGAAAAACGGTCAAGTCGATATTTTAATTGGAACACATCGTGTTCTGTCAAAAGATGTTGTGTTTTCTGATTTGGGATTGATGATTATTGATGAAGAACAACGATTTGGTGTCAAGCATAAGGAAACTTTGAAAGAGTTAAAGAAACAAGTGGATGTCCTAACCTTGACAGCTACGCCAATCCCTCGTACCCTTCATATGTCTATGCTGGGAATCAGAGATTTGTCTGTTATTGAAACTCCTCCAACAAATCGCTATCCTGTTCAGACCTATGTTTTAGAAAAGAATGATAGTGTTATTCGTGATGCAGTCTTGCGTGAAATGGAGCGTGGAGGTCAAGTTTACTATCTTTATAATAAAGTTGACACGATTGACCAGAAGGTTTCAGAATTACAGGAGTTGATTCCAGAAGTTTCAATTGGTTATGTTCACGGCCAAATGAGTGAAATCCAGTTGGAAAATACTTTATTGGACTTTATTGAAGGACAATATGATATTTTGGTAACAACTACCATTATTGAGACAGGGGTGGACATTCCAAATGCCAATACCTTATTTATTGAAAATGCAGACCATATGGGCTTGTCAACCTTGTATCAATTAAGGGGAAGAGTAGGTCGTAGTAATCGTATTGCTTACGCCTATCTCATGTATCGTCCAGAGAAATCAATCAGTGAAGTCTCTGAAAAGAGATTAGAAGCCATCAAAGGATTTACAGAATTGGGTTCTGGATTTAAGATTGCTATGCGAGATCTTTCGATTCGTGGAGCAGGAAATCTTTTAGGGAAATCTCAGTCTGGTTTCATTGATTCTGTTGGTTTTGAATTGTATTCGCAGTTACTAGAGGAAGCCATTGCTAAACGAAACGGTAATTCTAATACAAGAACCCAAGGGAATGCTGAGTTGATTTTACAAATTGATGCCTATCTTCCTGATACTTATATTTCTGACCAACGACATAAGATTGAAATTTATAAAAAAATTCGTCAAATTGACAACCGTGTCAATTATGAAAAGTTACAAGAAGAGCTGATGGATCGCTTTGGAGAATACCCAGATGTAGTAGCCTACCTTTTAGAGATTGGTTTGGTTAAGTCATATTTGGACAAGGTCTTTGTAGAACGTGTGGAAAGAAAAGATAACAAGATTACAGTTCAATTTGAAAAAGTCACTCAACGACTATTCTTGGCTCAAGATTATTTTAAAGCTTTATCCGCAACGAACTTAAAAGCAGCCATAGCTGAGAATAAGGGATTAATGGAAGTTGTATTCGATGTCCGAAACAAGAAGGATTATGAAATTTTAGAAGGTTTGCTGATTTTTGGAGAAAGTTTATTAGAGATAAAAGAGTTGAAAGACGGTAATTCCCTATAACATTTTTCTTCTATAAAAGAGATAAAAATGGTACAATAATAATTTGAGGTAATAAAAATGAGATTAGACAAATATTTAAAAGTATCACGAATTATCAAGCGTCGTACAGTCGCAAAGGAAGTAGCAGATAAAGGTAGAATAAAGGTAAATGGAATTTTGGCTAAAAGTTCAACAGATTTGAAAGTTGATGATCAAGTTGAAATTCGTTTTGGCAATAAGTTGCTACTTGTAAAAGTACTGGAGATGAAAGATAGTACAAAAAAAGAAGATGCAGCAGGCATGTATGAAATTATCAGTGAAACACGGGTAGAAGAAAATGTCTAAGAATATTGTACAATTGAATAATTCTTTTATTCAAAATGAGCACCAACGTCGTCGTTATCTGATGAAGGAACGACAAAAACGTAATCGTTTCATGGGGTGGGTTCTGATTTTGATGATTTTGTTGTTCATTTTACCAACTTATAATCTTGCTCAAAGCTATCACCAATTACTCCAAAGACGTCAACAATTATCAGACTTGCAAACTCAGTATCAAACCTTGAGTGATGAAAAGGATAAGGAGACAGCTTTTGCAACAAAGCTGAAAGATGAAGATTACGCTGCTAAATACATGCGTGCAAAATACTATTATTCTAAGAATCGGGAAGCTGTTTATACGATTCCTGACTTGCTCCCAAGGTGATAAAATGGAAAATTTATTAGATGTAATAGAGCAATTTTTGAGTCTATCGGATGAAAAGCTGGAAGAGCTAGCTGATAAAAATCAATTATTGCGTTTACAAGAAGAAAAGGAAAGGAAGAATGCGTAAATTCTTAATTATTTTGTTGCTACCAAGTTTTTTGACAATTTCAAAAGTTGTTAGCACAGAAAAAGAAGTCGTCTATACTTCGAAAGAAATTTATTACCTTTCACAATCTGACTTTGGTATTTATTTTAGAGAAAAGCTAAGTTCTCCTATGGTTTATGGAGAAATTCCTGTATACGCCAATGAAGATTTAGTTGTAGAATCTGGAAAATTAACTCCAAAAACAAATTTTCAAATAACTGAGTGGCGCTTAAATAAACAAGGAATTCCAGTATTTAAGTTATCCAACCATCAATTTATAGCTGCAGACAAACGATTTTTATATGACCAGTCAGAGGTAACTCCTACAATAAAAAAAGTATGGTTAGAATCTGACGTTAAACTGTATAATAGTCCTTATGATTTAAAAGAAGTGAAATCATCCTTATCAGCTTTTTCTCAGGTGTCAATCGATAAGACAATGTTTGTAGAAGGAAAAGAATTTCTACATATTGATCAGGCTGGATGGGTAGATAAGGAATTAACTTCTGAAGAAGATAATCGGATGAATAAAGTGCAAGAAATATTATCTGAAAAATATCAGAAAACTTCTTTCTCTATTTATGTTAAGCAACTGACTACTGGAAAAGAAGCTGGTATCAATCAAGATGAAAAGATGTATGCAGCTAGCATTTTAAAATTACCTTATCTCTACTATACGCAAGAAAAAATAAATGAGGGTCTTTATCAGTTAGACATGACTGTAAAATACGTATCAGCAGTCAATGATTTTCCAGGTTCTTATAAACCAGAGGGAAGTGGCAGTCTCCCTAAAAAAGAGGATAATAAAGAGTATTCTATAAAGGACTTAATCACAAAAGTATCTAAAGAATCGGATAATATAGCTCATAATCTATTGGGATATTACATTTCAAATCAATCTGATGCCACATTTAAATCCAAGATGTCTGCTATTATGGGAGATGATTGGGATCCAAAAGAAAAATTGATTTCTTCTAAAATGGCTGGGAAAGTCATGGAAGCTATTTATAACCAAAATGGATTTGTATTGGAGTCTTTGACTAAAACAGATTTTGATAATGAGAGAATTGCCAAAGGTGTTTCTGTGAAGGTAGCTCATAAAATTGGGGATGCGGACGAATTTAAGCATGATACGGGTGTTGTCTATGCAGATTCTCCATTTGTTCTTTCTATTTTTACTAAAAATTCTGATTACGATACGATTTCTAAGATAGCCAAGGATGTTTATGAGGTTCTAAAATGAGGGAACAGGATTTTTTAAATCATTTTCTCAAAAGAGGATATTTCAAAAAGCATGCTAAAGTGGTGCTAGCTCTTTCTGGTGGATTAGATTCTATGTTTCTATTTAAGGTGTTGTCTACTTATCAAGAAGAGTTGGAAATTGAATTGATTTTAGCTCATGTTAATCATAAGCAGAGAATTGAATCAGATTGGGAAGAACAGGAATTAAGGAAGTTGGCTGCTGAAGCAGAGCTTCCTATTTATATCAGCAATTTTTCAGGAGAATTTTCAGAAGCGCATGCACGAAATTTTCGCTATGATTTTTTTCAAGAGGTCATGAAAAAGACAGGTGCGACAGCCTTAGTCACTGCCCACCATGCGGATGACCAGGTGGAAACAATTTTGATGCGCTTGATTCGAGGTACTCGTTTGCGCTATATATCAGGAATTAAGGAGAAGCAAATAGTCGGGGATATAGAAATCATTCGTCCCTTCTTGCATTTCCATAAAAAAGACTTTCCACCAATTTTTCACTTTGAAGATATATCAAACCAGGAAAATCATTATTTTCGCAATCGTATTCGAAATTCTTATTTACCAGAATTAGAAAAAGAAAATCCTCGATTTCGAGATGCAATCTTAAGCATCGGCAATGAAATTTTAGATTATGACCTAGCTATAGCTGAATTATCGAAGAATATTGATGTAGAAAATTTAGAGCAGCTATTGTCTTACTCTGAGTCGACACAAAGAGTTTTACTTCAAACTTATCTGAATCGTTTTCCAGATTTGAATTTTACAAAAGCACAGTTTGAAGAAGTTCGGAAAATTTTAAAAACTAAAAGCCAATATCGTCATCCGCTTAAAAATGGCTATGAATTGATAAAAGAGTATCAACAGTTTCGGATTTGTAAAATCAGTCCGCAGGCTGATGAAAAAGAGGATGAACTTGTGCTACACTATCAAAATCAGGTATCTTACCAAGGTTATTTATTTTCCTTTGGACTTCCTTTAGAAGGTGAATTAATTCAGCAGGTACCTGTTTCACGGGAAACATCCATACACATTCGTCATCGAAAAACAGGAGATGTTTTGATTCAAAATGGGCATAGAAAAAAACTCAGACGTCTATTTATTGATTTGAAAATCCCTATGGAAAAGCGAAAATCAGCTCTGATTATTGAGCAATTTGGTGAAATTGTCTCAATTTTGGGAATTGCGACCAGTAATTTGAGTAAAAACACGAAAAATGATATAATGAACACTGTACTTTATATAGAAAAAATAGATAGGTAAAAAAATGTTAGAAAACGATATTAAAAAAATTCTCGTTTCACACGATGAAATTACAGAAGCTGCTAAAAAATTAGGTGCCCAACTAACTAAAGACTATGCAGGAAAAAATCCGATTTTAATTGGGATTTTAAAAGGATCTATCCCTTTTATGGCTGAATTGGTCAAACATATCGACACACATATTGAAATGGACTTCATGATGGTTTCTAGCTACCATGGTGGAACAGCAAGTAGTGGTGTGATCAATATTAAGCAAGATGTAACTCAAGACATCAAAGGAAGACATGTTTTATTTGTAGAAGATATCATTGATACAGGTCAAACTTTGAAGAATTTGCGAGATATGTTTATTGCAAGAGATGCGGCTTCTGTTAAGATTGCAACCTTATTGGATAAACCAGAGGGACGTGTTGTAGAAATTGAGGCAGACTATACTTGCTTTACTATTCCAAATGAGTTTGTAGTAGGTTATGGGTTAGACTACAAAGAAAATTATCGTAACCTTCCTTATGTTGGAGTATTGAAAGAAGAAGTGTATTCAAATTAGAAAGAACAATTTTTAATGAAAAAACAAAATAATGGTTTAATTAAAAATCCTTTTCTATGGTTATTACTTATTTTTCTCCTAGTTACAGGTTACCAGTATTTTGGTACAGGTAGTGTTGCAGGGAAAAGTGAGCAGATTAATTATACAGAATTGGTAAAAGAAATTACCGATGACAATGTAAAAGAATTAACTTACCAACCAAATGGCAGTGTTATCGAAGTTTCGGGTGTTTATAAAAATCCTAAAACAAGTAAAGAAGAAACAGGAATTCAGTTCTTTTCTCCTTCTGCTACAACAGTAGAGAAATTTTCAAGTATTATTCTTCCTTCAGATACTACAGTATCAGAATTGCAAAAACTTGCTTCTGACCATAAAGCGGAAGTAACTGTTAAGCATGAAAGTTCAAGTGGTATGTGGATTAATATTCTTGTATCCATTGTGCCATTCGGTATTCTATTCTTCTTCCTGTTCTCTATGATGGGAAATATGGGAGGAAATAATAGCCGTAATCCAATGAGTTTTGGACGTAGTAAGGCTAAAGCCGCAAATAAAGAAGATATTAAAGTAAGATTTTCAGATGTTGCTGGAGCTGAAGAAGAAAAACAAGAACTAGTTGAAGTTGTTGAATTCTTAAAAGATCCAAAACGATTTACAAAACTTGGAGCCCGTATTCCAGCAGGTGTTCTTTTGGAGGGACCTCCGGGAACAGGTAAGACTTTACTTGCTAAGGCAGTCGCCGGAGAAGCTGGTGTTCCATTCTTTAGTATCTCAGGTTCTGACTTTGTAGAAATGTTTGTCGGAGTTGGAGCTAGTCGTGTTCGTTCTCTTTTCGAAGATGCCAAAAAAGCAGCACCAGCTATCATCTTTATCGATGAAATTGATGCTGTTGGCCGTCAACGTGGAGTCGGTCTCGGTGGAGGTAATGACGAACGTGAACAAACCTTGAACCAACTTTTGATTGAGATGGATGGTTTTGAGGGAAATGAAGGGATTATCGTCATCGCTGCGACAAACCGTTCAGATGTACTTGACCCTGCCCTTCTGCGTCCAGGACGTTTTGATAGAAAAGTCTTGGTTGGTCGCCCTGATGTTAAAGGTCGTGAAGCAATCTTGAAAGTTCATGCTAAGAACAAGCCTTTAGCAGAAGATGTTGATTTGAAATTAGTTGCCCAACAAACTCCAGGTTTTGTTGGTGCTGATTTAGAGAATGTCTTGAATGAAGCGGCTCTAGTTGCTGCTCGTCGCAATAAATCGATAATTGATGCTTCAGATATTGATGAAGCAGAAGACAGAGTTATTGCTGGTCCTTCTAAGAAAGATAAGACAGTTTCACAAAAAGAACGTGAATTGGTTGCCTATCATGAGGCAGGACATACCATTGTTGGTCTAGTCTTGTCAAATGCCCGTGTTGTTCATAAAGTTACTATCGTACCACGTGGCCGTGCAGGTGGTTATATGATTGCACTTCCTAAGGAAGATCAAATGCTTCTATCAAAAGAAGATATGAAAGAGCAATTGGCTGGCTTAATGGGTGGACGTGTAGCCGAAGAAATTATCTTTAATGTCCAAACTACAGGGGCTTCAAACGACTTTGAACAGGCGACACAAATGGCGCGTGCAATGGTTACAGAGTACGGGATGAGTGAAAAACTTGGTCCGGTACAATATGAGGGTAATCATGCTATGTTTGGAGCACAAAGCCCTCAAAAATCAATCTCAGAACAAACAGCTTATGAAATTGACGAAGAGGTTCGTTCATTATTAAATGAGGCACGAAATAAAGCTGCTGAAATTATTCAGTCAAATCGTGAAACTCACAAGTTGATTGCAGAAGCACTATTAAAATACGAAACATTGGATAGTACACAAATTAAATCTCTTTATGAAACAGGAAAGATGCCTGAAACAGTAGAAGAGGAATCTCATGCACTATCTTATGATGAAGTAAAGTCAAAAATGAATGACGAAAAATAACCCCAAGAGAGGCTTGTCCTCTCTTTTTTGTGCAGTTGAGGCGGTAAAGGGTGCAGAATGGATGAAATGACCCCAATTAGCTTCTT